>NZ_JRMM01000197.1:0-5529 GCF_000972905.1 Mycobacterium sp. UM_Kg27 | reverse complement strand
TGTATAAGAGACAGGGGTGGCGCCGGCTACGTGCTGGCGAACTCCGGCGGAACGGTGGATGAGGCAAACGTGACGGCCGGCAACGGTGGTGCTGGCAGCGACGGTGGTACCGGCGGTGCCGGCGGTGCCGGCTTCGCGCTTGCTGAACAGGGCGGCGTCGTTCATGACGCGACGGCCACCGGGGCCAGTGGTGGCACGGGTAGCGATGGCGGCGTTGGTGGTGTCGGCGGTGCCGGGGCGGTTTATGCCGGCCTAGAGGGCTACGGGACCGGCGGTGACGCGTCCGGCACGGCGACCGGTGGGGTCGGTGGCAACGCCACGGGTGCCGGCAGTGTCGGCGGTGCCGGCGGCACCGGCGGTATCCAGGCGGCCTGGAGTGACGGCCAACCCGGTGGGTTGGGCGGCAATGGTGGAACCGCGTCCGGTACTGCGACTGGCGGTGCCGGTGGCAACGCGACCGGTGGCGGTACCGGCGGTATCGCGCGTAACGGTGCCGTTATGGCGGGCGGTAACGGCTCAGTGGCCTCGGGTACCGCGGTCGGAGGCTCGGGTGGTGATGGCCTCGATGGTGGTACTGGCGGCAACGGCACCGGTGGCCAGGTGTCGGCACTGGCGGACGGTGCCCAGGCTGGCGGCCAAGCCTACGGTGGCAGCGGCGGTGACGGCGTCGGAGTTGGCAGCAAGGGCGGCGACGGCGGGCTGGGCTGGGTTCGCGCGCTGGGCGAAAACTCAACGATCACCGGTGGTCAATCGAACGGTGGCGACGGCGGCACCGGCACGGACGGGCTGAGCGGCGGGATCGGCGGCGCGGCCTACGTGCAGACGAACTCGGACAACAGCACGATCACCGACAGTTCCTCGTCTGCCGGTCGGGGTGGCGACAGCACTGACGGCGTCGATGGCGCGCGCGGCGGCCGCGCAACGGCCTTCGCCGGCGCTGACAACGCTGACCCGGGCAGTGGTAATGACCAAATCATCAACAGTCACGCCACTGGTGGCCATGCAGGTGGCGCGAGTGCCGGTGGACGCGGGGACATCACTGTCAGTAATGGCGGCAAAGTGACCGGCTCAGAGGCCATTGGTGCGGACGGCCAGGCAGGCTTTGGCTTGGGCGGCTCGGCCACCATCACGGCCAACGGAGGTGAGGTCCTCAGCAGCACCGCGACCGGCGGTCTCGGGGGTGCCGGCGGTACCGGTGGAACCGGTAGTGGCGCTGGCGGCAGCGGCGGGAGTGCCGCCATCACAGCGAACACGGGCGGCAAGGTGTCCGACTCGGTGGCCGCCGGTGGAAAGGGCGGCCTCGGGGGCAACCTCATCGACGGCGGCGCCGGCGGGAAGGGCGGAACTGGTGGTGCCGTGACCATCAGCGCCACAAACGGTGGCAATGCTAGCGGTCAGGCCACTGGCGGCACAGGCGGAGACGGTGGTGCTGGAAACGCCGGCGGTGCGGGAGGCAACGGTGGAAACGGTGGCACGGGCAGGCTGACGGCCGACGGAGGCACGGTGTCCGGTACCGCCAGCGGCGGATCCGGCGGTGACGGCGGCCATGCGGGCGTCGACAAAGCCGGGGCCAATGGCGCGTCGGGGGGCGCTGCGGAGGTCAAGGCTTCAGGGGCCAGCAGCGCTAACGGCACAGCGATCGGTGGAGCCGGCGGCATGGGCGGCTTGACTGGTGGCTTGGCAGGCGCCGGTGGTGCGGCGACGATCTCGGCGGAGGGAGCCAGCACCGTTCAGGGTGGCGCGGCGACCGGAGGCGCCGGTGGTGACGGCGACAGCGGTAGGGGTGCCGCCGGAGGAGCCGCAACCATCGAGGCACGCAACGGTGGGATCGTCACCAACAGCATTGACGGCGATGGCAAGGACACCACCACGGCGACTGGCGGAAACGGCGGCGATGGCGGGGCGGCGTCCGGGAGCTTTGCCGGAGGCAACGGCGCTAACGGTGGCAAGGCGACAATCACGGCCGACGGGGGAACGGCCAGTGGCGCCGCCTCCGGTGGTGCCGGCGGCGGCGGTGGCGATGCGAATACGGGCGGTGTCGGAGGCACTGGCGGTGTGGGCGGCGCCGGCAGCATCACGGCTACCACTGGTGGCACCGCCGGTGGTTCGGCCTCCGGCGGCGCGGGAGGCGCCGGAGGCGACGCCAGCGTCGACAAGGCCGGCGGGGCCGGTGGCGCGGGCGCAGTCGCGACGGTGACGTCATCGGGCACCAGCACCGCGACGGGCACGGCGATCGGTGGCGCCGGGGCTAACGGCGGCCTGACCGGTAGCTCTGTCGGAGCTGGCGGCGCGGCCTCGATCTCCGCAGATGGCAACAGCACCGTTCAGGGTGGCACCGCGACCGGCGGCGACGGCGGCGGCGGGGGTAACGGCGCCCAGGGCCGAAACGGCGGTGCCGCGTCCATCGAGGCGCGCAACGGTGGCACTGTTACCAACACAGTTGGTGGAGACGGCCAGGACACCACCACGGCTACCGGCGGTAGCGGCGGTAGCGGCGGTGCGTCCGTGGGCGGCAAAGCCGGCGGTGCCGGTGGCCTTGGGGGTAGCGCCAGCGTCATCGCTGATGGTGGCACCGCAAGTGGTGCCGCTACCGGTGGTGACGGTGGTGACGGTGGTGCCGCCACCGCGGCCTTCGGCGGTGGCGCGGGCGGCGCCGGGGCCGACGGCAGGATCACGGCTAACGGTGGTACCGCCGATGGTGCGGCCACCGGCGGTCGCGGTGGCGACGGCGGTGCTGCCTCGTCGGTCAAGGCCGGCGGGGTCGGCGGCAAGGGCGGTGCCGCGACGGTGACGGCTTCGGACACCAGCACTGCTACGGGCACAGCGATCGGTGGTGCGGGTGCCGTGGGCGGTGTGGCTACTGCCGCCGCCGGAAATGGTGGCGCGGCGACGGTCTCGGCTGATGGTGCGAGCACCGTGCAGGGTGGTACCGCGACCGGTGGTGCCGGCGGTGTCGTGGGCAACATCGGCGCCACCGCCAACGGTGGCATCGGAGGAAACGGTGGCGACGCGTCGATTGAGGCGCACAACGGTGGCGTGGTGACCAACACCGTTGTGGGTGGCCAGGACACCACGTCGGCTACCGGTGGTGCCGGTGGAAACGGCGGCGACGGCTTCGGCGCCGCCAGGATCGGCGGTGCCGGCGGTGTCGGCGGCAACGCCACCGTGATCGCCGACAACGGCACGGCCGGTGGTGCGGCCACCGGTGGCGCCGGTGGTGCAGGAGGTGACGCCACCGCGACCGCGACCGGTAAGGCTGGAGGTGCGGGCGGTTCGGCTACGGTCAGCGGTACCAACGGCGGATCGGCTCACGGAGCGGGCGCGGGCGCGGTCGGCGGTGACGGCGGCGATGCCGGCGTGGGCACCGGTGGCGCCGGCGGCAACGGTTCGGTGTCGGCCGACGGGGCTGACAGTGCGGCCAGTGGTGCCGCGTCCGGTGGCGACGGCGGCAGCGGTGCCCTGGGTAACGGCGGTGCCGGCCAGGACGGCAGTCTGACTGCCACTGACGGCGGGGTGATCACCAACAGCAGCGCCACCGCGGGTGACTCCAATGGCGCCGTCGCTGGTGGTACGGCTGCGGTTACGGCTACCGGCACGAACAGCAGCGTGACCGACAGTCATGCCACGGGTGGGAATGCGGGCAGTGGCAGCAACGCCGGTGCCGGTGGCAGCGGCACGATAGCGGCTACCAACGGCGGTGCTGTGGCGGGCGCATCTGCTGGTGGTGGCGAAGGCGGCAACAGCCTCAACGGCGGCCAGGGCGGTAAAGCGGGCAACGGCCTCGTGACGGCCGACGGTGTTGGCAGTAAGGCCAGCGGTCCGGCTACCGGTGGTAACGGCGGTGATGGCGACGGGGTCGGCAGCAAGGGTGGCAATGGTGCCGACGGCACTATCGAAGCCCTGAATGGCGGCACGGCGGCTGGCATCGTGACCAACTCGATCGCCGGGCAGCAGGCCGGCGCCACCGGTGGCAGTGGTGGCAATGCTGAGTCCGGTGGCACCGGCGGCAATGGCGGCTGGGCCGAGATCAGTGCGGATGCCCCCAGCGCCACGCACTCCGGCAGCGCCACCGGCGGTAACGGAGGTGAGGGCCTGAACGGCGGTAAGGGCGGTGACGGCAACTTCGGGTGGCTGTTCTCGTACAACGCAGCACAAGGCACCACGATCACTAATGGTGTTGCGGTTGGTGGTGATGGTGGGACCGGCAACGCCGGGATCGGCGGCAACGGCGGCTACGGCGCTCATCAGCTCTGGACGTCAGGTTATGGCGCCGCTAAGACCGAGAACGGTGTCGCGATCGGCGGCAGGGGCGGTGACGGTATCGATGGCGGCAGCGGCGGCAACGGCCGCGAGGGCTTGATCAATGCCCAATCGGCCGTTTCAAGCGGCACCGCCATCGGTGGCAACGGTGGCAACGGTTACGACGGAGGCAAGGGCGGCAACGCCAGCTACGGCGGCCTCGGCTCCCAGAACGGCAGTAACACCACCGCTAATGCCACCGGCGGCAACGGTGGTGATGGTTTCGACGGTGGCAAGGGTGGTGCCGGCGGCACCGCTTACGTCCTGAGCAATGGCAGCCACAGGGGCACCATCACCGGCGGCACCGTCCAAGGCGGCAGAGGGGGTGACGGTATCGGTGCCGGCGGCCAGGGTGGCAGCGGTGGCCGCGCGAACCTCGAAGGCATGTACGCCGGCAACCCGCCAAATAACCTCGACGATTACAGCGGCACCGTCAGTGGCACTGTGACTGCCGGTAACGGTGGTAACGGTGGTGACGCCAACGGCAGTGGCGGTACCGGTGGTAACGGTGGCGACGCCCAGCTCAACGGCGGCCCCCGGGCCCACGT
This sequence comes from Mycobacterium sp. UM_Kg27, assembly GCF_000972905.1. Classification (NCBI taxonomy): domain Bacteria; kingdom Bacillati; phylum Actinomycetota; class Actinomycetes; order Mycobacteriales; family Mycobacteriaceae; genus Mycobacterium; species Mycobacterium sp. UM_Kg27. The sequence continues at coordinate 682 of NZ_JRMM01000197.1, read as the reverse complement.
CGATGGCACCGCGACCGCTGGCAACGGTGGCAACGCGATCAACGGCGGTACCGGCGGCAAGGGCGGCAATGTCCTCGTTCAAGGTTCCACCAGCGACTCACTACCGGTGGGTACCCGCACTGAAATCAGCGGTGCTACAGCTACCGGCGGCGACGGCGGTGTCGGCAATGGCGCCACCGGTGCCAACGGCAGCACCGGCACGGTGAGCGCTAGCGGTGGCAGCAGCATCACCAACAGCTCCGCGACCGGCGGTACCGCCGGCGCCGGCGACGCCAATGGTGGCCAGGGTGGCGCCGCGGGCGGGGCCACGGTGAGCGCCACCGACGGCGGTGTGGTGACTGGCGGCGTCGCGACCGGCGGCAACGGCGGTGGCGGTACCGACGGCGGTAAGGGCGGTGCCGGCGGTAGCGCGGCGGTCGAAGCGCTCGGTGGTGGAGTCGTCACCGCCGGCAACGCCAACGGCGGCGCCGGGGGCAACGCCACCGGCGGTGGCACCGGTGGTGCCGGTGCCGCGGGCTCGGTGACGGCTTACGGCACCGGCGGCGCCGGTAGTGCCACGGCGACCGGAACGGGTACCGGCGGTGCTGGTGGAGACGGCCTCGACGGGGGCAAGGGCGGCTCCGGTGGCGGCGGCTACATCCTGGGCGGCTACGGCACCGTGTTCGGCGACACGACCGGCAGC
>NZ_JRMM01000196.1:0-5669 GCF_000972905.1 Mycobacterium sp. UM_Kg27 | reverse complement strand
GTGTATAAGAGACAGGGCGGCGCCGGTGGCCTCGGCTTGCCCGGGCGTACCGGTGGTACCGGCGGCGAGGGCGGCCAGGGCGGCGACGGCGGAGTCGGCGGCGCGGCCGGCCAGGGCGGTGCCGGTGGTGTCGCACTGGGCGAAGGAAAGTCCGGCGAACACGGCGCCGGCGGCTTCGGCGGCAAGGGCGGTACCGGCGGTAAGGCCGGTGTCGGTGGCAACGGCGGCGCCGGTGGCGCAGGCTACAACGGCCTGGCCGGTCAGGGCACTGGCGGTGGCGGTACCGGTGGCTCCGGCGGTGACGGTGGCCAGGGCGGCACCGGTGGCCAAGGCGGCCTCAACGCCGATGGCACCACCGCACAAGGCGGCTCCGGTGGCATGGGCGGCAAGGGCGGCAACGGCGTCAACGGTGCCTCCAAGCCCAGCAAGTCCAACTGGGCGGGCAGTGGCGGTAGCGGCGGTCGAGGTGGTACCGGTGGCACCAACGGTGACGGCGTCGCCGGTAACTCCGGAGCCAATGGTGTCAACGGCGGCAAGGCCAACGGTGGCACCATCGGTCAGGGCGGTGCCGGTGGCGCTGGGGGCACAGGCGCACCGTAACCCAGCGCGTACCTACGAATCCCCGGTCCGACACTTCGGTGTCGGGTCCGGGGATTCGTACGTTTGTTGCTGGCCCAACGTATTTCAACAAAAAGGTCGGTGACAGAAGCTTCTGTCACCGACCCATCTGCCGACGCGGCTATGGCTTGTCTTGATGACTCCGCGGCAGGTCTTCCGGGCTCCGCAGCCAGGCGAACAGTGCGATGTGCTGATCCCACTTGGCCATGTAGTGCTCGCCGAGGAACTGTCCCCCCCGTCGCTCCCAGAACCGGCGTCCGTACGAGCCGTCGCCCGCGTTGGTGTCGCCGATGATTCGGCGGCACTCCGGTTCGATCTCGAACACGCTCTCCACGAACCCGCGGAACATGATCGCGCCGTGACCGTGCTCGACCATGTCGATCTCAGCGATCGCGGCGTGCAAACCGACGTCATAGGGATGGGCGTCATAAATCGTGGCGAGGTCATCTTGGGCAACCCGGAACAACTCCATGTAGCCCATCGGCCGCCCGTTCATGTTGAAGACATAGGGCCGGGAGTAGTTGCCCGCGAACTGGATGTCCAAGTGCCGCTGCCATTGGTCTGCCGGATAGGCGTAGCCCCACGTGTCAGCCAGATGCGGCCGATTCATCCACTCGGAGATCATCTCGGCGTCGCCGGGCTGGTCGGCGAAACGCACGCTGTACGGCTCTGGGAACTTCGGCAGCGGAGGCGGCGGAACCGAGAGGATGTAGTCGCTCAGACCAACCCGTTGCCGCGGCATCTGCGCACTCATAGCGCACCCGAATCCGTTGTAGCCGCTCCGGTTTCGGTAACCATGAACATTCCTCCTGGAAATCCGTTGACGGCGGCGCCGCCAACAATTGGCACGCCAATGATGCTACGTTGCCGGACGAAGATCAGCGCCGAATATGTGCTCTGGCGCCTGAAAGAGTGGCTGGGTTTTCAGGCCGATGCCACCACGCACGTTCGGCGCCTAAAGCGTCAGCACAACCTTTCCGGTCACCTCACCCGAGGACAGCAACCGATGCGCTTCGGCCGCCTGCTCGATAGGCAGCCGAGCCCCGATCACCGGCTTGATCTGACCGGTGCCGATCATCGGCCAGAGGTCGGTGGTCACCGCGGCGACCACCGCGCCCTTACTCTGGGGCCCCTCCACTGGCCGCCCACGTAGGGCCGTACCGATCACCCGGGCACGTTTGGAGATCAGTTTGCCCAAGTTGAGTTCGCCCTTCACCCCGCCTTGCATCCCGATCACCACCAACCGGCCGTCGTTGGCCAGCGCGTCGATGTTGCGGTCCAGGTAGGCGGCCCCCATGATGTCCAGAATCACGTCGGCACCGCCGGCCTCGCGCACTCGCGCCACGAAGTCGTCGTCGTGATAGTTGACGGCGATCTCGGCACCCAGTTCGCGGCAGAACGCCAGCTTGGCCTCTGAACCGGCGGTGACGGCCACCCAGGCCCCGAGTTGGCGTGCCACCTGAATAGCGTGGCTGCCCACCCCGCTGGCGCCACCGTGCACCAGCAGGAGCTGGCCCTCCGACAGGCCGGCCGTGAGTACCAGGTTCGACCAGACCGTGCAGGCCACCTCGGGCAGGCCGGCAGCATCCACCAGGTCGACACCGTCGGGGATCGGCAATACCTGGGGGGCGGGAACCGCGACGTACTCGGCATAGCCGCCACCGGCCAGTAGGGCGCAGACCTGTTGTCCGGCGGTCCAATCCGATACTTCGTCGCCCACCGCCGCGATAACGCCGGAGGCCTCCAGGCCTAGCGTTTCGCTGGCCCCCGGTGGGGGTGGGTACAGCCCTGCAGCCTGCAGCAGATCGGCCCGGTTCACCCCGGCCGCGGCTACTCGAATCAGCACCTCGCCCGCAGCCGGCGCGATGTCAGGGACCTCTCGCCAGGTGAGGACGTCGGGGGACTCGGCGACGATGGCACGCATGTCGGACACGCTACTACCGGGCCGAGGTGGGCCACGTGTATCGGATTGGCCGGGGTACGATTTTCCGCGGTGGCGTGGCAGAGCGGCCTAATGCACTCGCCTTGAAAGCGAGAGACGGCTAACACCGTCCGGGGGTTCAAATCCCTCCGCCACCGCCATGTGATGAGTCGGGTCATGGGTTACACATGAGTCGCGTCATCGTTACGGATTGCCCCGGCTTTTGCCGGGTTTTTCTGTTTGTTGGGCCAGTAGTGGTGGTCGGGGTCGATGTGGTGGCTGGCGATGATGTGGTGGCCGGTTTTGGTGATGACGGTGACGGTGGTGGCGGTGACCAGGATGAGTGCGGGTGTGCTGGCGTGGCCGCGGCCGATGCCGAGGTGGTGTAGGCGGCTGCCGTGGCGCAGGGTGAGTTTGCCGTAGTGGTCGACGATGTCGCTGCGTAGCCGGATGGCGGTGCTGGGTTGGTTGCCGGGGGTGGCTTTGGGGCGGGCGAGGTAGGCCTGCTCTAAGAGGTGGTGCGGGTGGGCGCGGTGTGGGCGCTCGGTGTTGTAGACGGTGAGGAATTGGCCGAACCGTTGTCGGTCAAAGTTGCTGCGGGAACCCGAATTCGAGGCTGGTTGCGGTGAAGGTGTCGACGACGTCGGGTCCACCGACGCGGTGGTGGGCGGTGCACGCGAGGAGGTAGCGGGAGTGGTCGTCGAGCCAGTTGAGGATTTCGGTGTCGGTGCCATCAGCGAGGCTCCAGTGGGTGAAGTCTGATTGCCAGCATTCGTTGGGTTGTTCGGCGGCGAACCGGTGATATGCGCTGCGGGGGCGTATGCGGGGTTGGGGGGATCAGGCCGTGGTGGTGCAGGATGCGCCGGATGGTGGAAGTCGATGGCACCGGTAGGTGTTGGCGGGCCAGGTGGTCTTGCAGGGTGAGGGGGCCGGCGTCGAGGCCTTCGGCGGTGAGTTTTTCGCGGCGTAGGACGACGGCGGCGATGACGTCATCGGAGGTTCTGCGGGGGTTGCTGGCCGGGCGTCGGGAGCGGGGTTCGAGGGCGTCGAGGCCCCCGGTTCGGTAGCGGGCCAGCAGTCGGTAGAGGTGTTGGCGCCAGATCCCGTAGGTGCGGGCTGCGGCGGTCACCGACAGGTTTCCGCTGAGGACTTCCAGGACGGCCACACGCGTTTTGGACCTGACCCAGGACTGTCACCTATGACGCGACTCATCGACCAGCGTAGTGATCAGATGCTTCAAGCGGGTCGGTCCACGTCAGTGGAGTAATGTTGCGAAATGCGGTTGACTTGACGTATGCCGCCTCCGCCGTCTCGTCGCCGAACCGCCAGTGACCTTCCCGGCCTCGACATCGCCGAACAGCGATCGTGGCAGAACTACCTGCATGCGGCGCTGAGGTTTCATGCCGCGATGGACCGCTGGCTCACCGAGGCCCATCAGCTGTCGCTCATCGACATGCGGGTGCTGGACATCCTTGGCGATTCCGATAACGGCGCCGTGCGGATGGGTGACTTGGCGGCTGCTCTGGCGGCCAATGCGCATCACATGACCAAGCGGATTCATCGGCTTCAGGAGCGTGGCCTGGTGCGAAGAGAGCAGAATCCCAAGGATCGCCGTGGGGTGGTGGCTAGGATCACCGACGCGGGTCGACGTGTGGCGGCGGACGCCGGCCTCGACTACGCGCGGGGGGTTAAGACCTACCTCATCAGCCCGTTGTCGCGGCGTCAGCTTGCCACCCTTGAGGAGAACTGTCGCCGGATCAACGTGGGTTTGGATCGTTCCGGCTCGATGCTGTTCGTCTCGCGAGCTTCGCGCGACGAGCCGCCCAGCAAACCGAACTGATCCGCTGAAAGCGTGTTCCGGCGGCGTGCAGTTGCAGCATTGGGCAGCCTCGCCAGGGCGATTGGGCGACCGTGGCTTTGAGGCTGCGATGATCGTCGGGCGGGCCGCGCATCGTTCCAGCAGTGACGGGAACGTCGAGCCCGCCCGGCCACTCGTTGACCACTACCGACAGGCCCGCCTTGCCCCAACAACTCGCGAGAGCGGGTCGTGGCCGGTCGGCATCAGGCCTGAAACTCCACCGCATGCAAGACTTCGCCGCGTGTTGGTTGTGGGCGGTATTCATCGGCGCTTGGATGGCTGCGCCGTTGGTGCAACTGGCGTAAAGCGGTTTTGCTCGTGAAGCCCTCGATGGAGCCGACGGAACTCTAGCGCGGTCCACTGTTACACGTTCTATTACTAGGATATGCAGCTAATCACCGTGTAAGATATAAATGTCATTATTCAGCAGGTATACTGGATATGACCGACTACAGCTATGCTGAAGGGCCGCTAGAACGAGTTCTCATTGTTACCGGCGAGTTAGTTTCCGCTTGAACCAACGACGTAGCATCTCGAAGTTTGCTGCACTGAGCGCAAAACACCTCAGAGCAGCGCAGATGATAGTCCGGCGGACATAGCGGGCCGCTGGGGAATGGCACTCATGTGAGCGACGTGATGAGGTCCGCCGCGATTTCCGCGGCCTTTCTTGGCCGCAGTTCGGTACCGTCGCCCGCCGTGGAGGAGACGGGTGCAAGACCACCGAAGATGTGGCTGCAGGGGCTCGATGAGATCGAGCAAAGTGCCTGGCAACAGTTTGTGGAGTCATCGATGGGTGTGTTGGCTGAGCTGAATCAGGCTCTGGCCAGCCGGCATCAGCTCGACCTGTTCGAGCTACGGTTACTGGACGTACTCGCCAAATCCGACAGGGGGTCCGCCCGCATGAGCGAACTCGCCGAGCTTTTGATGCTGCGCCGCAGCAGGGTGACATGGCTCGCCCGCCGATTGGAGACGCGGGGGCTCCTCCGTCGCGCTCGCATCACGGGCGACGGTCGCGGAGTACGGGCCGAGATCACCGCCGACGGCCGGACGCGAGCGGCGGCGGCCCGCAGGACCTACGCGCAAGAGATTCGCAGGCTGTACGTGAACCAAATGTCTCGCCAGCAAATGCTCGCACTGGGCGCAAGTTGCCATCAGATCACTGCTTCGTTGCCGTTGCCTTTGCCGGGTAAGTCCCCTGGGGTGGTGGGGTTTCGGGACCGGGGTTGAACTGGGCGGACACGTTCGGGGTGTGTCGTTGCCGGTGTTGGGGTG
>NZ_JRMM01000195.1:0-5711 GCF_000972905.1 Mycobacterium sp. UM_Kg27 | reverse complement strand
CTCGTCCTCCACCGTCTGCGCGTGCACATCAAAACGGCCCGCCATCGAACGCATCGCGTCCGGATCAGTCATAAAACGTGTTGCCACTGTTGTCTCCTTTTCTGAAGTTCGTTGTTTCTTATTGATTCTCGTAGTTGACGGTTATTGCCACCGGTTACGTCGGTAACCGACGACCGGCTTTGAACGAATGATTGGTTCCCCTCCCATCAGCCCGTAGCCGGTATGCGGTTGGCTCCTGATTAGCCCGCCGCAGCAGCGTTGGCCGCCTCGGTGGCGGCGTAGGAGGTCGCACTTTGGTTGAGCGTTGCGACAAACATCTCGTGGATCGCGGCGGCCTGCGCGCTGACCTGTTGGTACATCGTCGCGTGCGCGGCGAACTGCGCCGCGGTCAGTGCCGAGACCTCGTCGGCGGCTGCCGGGACCACGCCGGTGGTCGGGGCGGCGGCGGCGGCGTTCTGCGCGTTCAACGCCGAACCGATACCGCTCAAGTTCGCAGCGGCAGCGGACAGCGCTTCCGGCTGCGCGTTCACAAACGACATTCGAGTCCTCCTCCGGGATCGCGGTCAGCAATCTCTCTGCTGACGATCGTAAAGGCTCAAAGTGCCCGGGAGTAGCCACATCGCCGAGTGTTCACCTGCCGATAACAAGTGTTCATCTGGGGTAACAAGCCGGTGGCCGCGAGCCGGCTGTTCGGCCGCCGAAAAGGCTTCAAACTGGAAAAACACAGGGCTGCCATTTCCGGTGCGACCGGCAGCCGCCCTACCCTCCGAAACCAGCGGGCAACACGCCCGGGTTTAAATCCCGGCGCACTTAATTCACCGCCCGCGTCGGGGCCGTGAAAGCGCCAGCAACCACTGTGTCGCTGTTGCTCGCGTCACAGTGGTTGCTGGTCGGGCCGGTCAGCCGGCCGGGGTGGCCGCGCGCTCCTGCGCCGGCGCCCGCCGCAGCTCGGTGGCGGCGACCTGAACGAACACCCCGGTGTCCTCCGCCATCAGCAGGCCACGGCCGCGAGGCAGCGGGCCGCCCTTCATCTTGCCGCGGATGAAGCCTTCGTCCGGGTCGGCGTCCATCACCAACAGTGGTGCGTTGGCCTGGTGCAGAGCCCGCAGCAGCGGGTCGGCACCAGCGGACGACCAACCACCGAACGTGCGGGTGGCGATCACGTGCAGGCCGACGTCGGCCGAGCGGGTGACCCAGGGCGCAGCCTTCTGGAACGGCGAGTCGAAGCCGGGCGGGAACTGCTGGATGTCGTCGATGATCAAGAAGATCTCCGGCCCGCTCCACCAGGTCCGCGACAGCAGCTCCTCGGCCGACAGCCCCGGCGGAGGCTCCCGGTTGGCCAGCGTGGCGGCCAACTCGTTGACCAGCGCAACGGCGCCGTCCAGGTTGTAGGCGAACTTCTCCACGTAGTCCGACCCCAACGTGGTCAGCAACTGCCGGCGCGGGTCGATCAGCCACACCTGGGCCGACGGCCGACCGTCCGGGCTGGGCGCCGGCGCACTGCTGGAACCCGGCGCATAGAGCCGTTCGATCTCGCTCATGATGGTGGCCAGCGTGGTGGTGCGGCCGCATTCGCGACGGCCGGTCACCATCAGGTGGCCGTTCTCGGCGAAGTTCAGGTAGACCGGCTGCAGGTCGAGTTCGGAGATCGCCCAGGCGATACCGCCCGCTCCCACTCCTTCGCGACGGTCGTTGGCCGCGACCGCGCGCACCTCTTCCAGGCCGAACCGCGCCGGCAGACGCCGCACCGGGCGCACCCGGCCGACCGCCACCTGGCTGACCGCGGCCGCCACGCTGTCGGACTCGAACACCTTGTCGCCGGTGTCCTCCATCGCGGGCCGGGCGATCAGGGTGTGCAGACCGGACTGGGGGTCGCTGTCGAGGCGCACGTAGTTGACCGCGACCATGCCGCGTCCGGGCTTCACCGGAACATCCTTGGCGAACCGGGAACGCACCAGCTTGGCATCCTCGACCGCGGCCAGCCGCAGCTCGACCCGGGATCCGAAACCGCTTCGCACCGGCGGGCGCAGCTCCGATTCGCGGTCGGCGGTCACGATCACGTGCACACCGAACGACGGCCCCTGGTTGATGATCTGGTTGACCTGCTCGACGAGCACCTCGTTGTCCTCCGAGAGTGCCCGGTAGTTGTCGACCACCAGATAGACATCGCCGAAACCGTCGTTGGGCACCGCCCCCGGAGCACCTTCGAACTTCCGCCGGCGAAAGACGTCCATCGACGCGACATCGTTCTCCAGGAAGCTGCGCTTGCGGGTCCGCACCAACGCCAGCAGTTCGGCCACCGTGCGGCGCACCCCGTCGGGATCGGTCGGACCACAGACACTGCCCACGTGCGGCAGGCCGGCGACCGTGGTCAGCGAGGTCCCGCTGTAGGCCAGGCAGTAGAACTGAACCTGTTCGGGGGTGTGCGTCAACGCGGCCGCGCAGATCAAGGTCTGCAGTGCGGTCGTCTTGCCCGACCCACCGGCGCCCAGGATCAGCACGTTGGCGCCGGGGCCGGAGGTGTCCACCGTCCACGGCGGCTGGTCGTGCTTGAAGGGCCGGTCGATGACACCGATCGGGAACACCAGGTCGCGCCGGGTGCCGTAGTCCTGCTGCCACGGGTGACCCAAGTAGCGGTTCACCAGGCTCTCGACCGTCACCGGCACATCCAGCGGCGGCTGCCACAACCGGTACGGCTCGAAGTCGATCTGACGCAGTTGGTCGATGATGACCGTGCCGACCTTGGGAGTCCGGATGAAGTCCTCTTCCTCGGCCGGCTCGCCGGGCGCGGCTGCCGGCTTGGTGTCGAGCGCTGCCATCTCCTCGGCCGCCTCGATCTCGGGCGTGCTGACGCTGACCTCGAGCGGAGTGAACTCGGTGGTGAACAGTTGCGGCCGGATGTAGTCGACGGCGTGCGTCAACGGCATCTGCTCGTCGTCGAGGATTCCGCCCCGGTGGTAGTCGCGCCACAGGAACTCGGCCTGGAACCGGATGACCTCTTCGCCGCTCTTGCGGAAGTAGCCCAGACCCGCCTTGGCCGGCAGGTTCACCGCGTTGGGGACACCGGCCGCCTGCGCGGCTCCGGCGGTCTGCGCCTTGAGCACCAGCCGATAGCCCATGTTCTCCATGAGCTTCTCGGCGCGGCTCTCGATGGTCTGCGAGGCCATCATCAGGTGCACCCAGTAGGCGCGGCCCTGGCGGCCGATCGAGTCCAGCACCTCAACGGCGGTCGGCATGATGCGAAACCACTCGTAGAACTCATCGATTACCACGACCAGCATCGGCAGCGGCGGCAGGCTGTCGTCGCCGCGCGCCCGCATCCGGGACCGGATTTCGTTGTACTCCTTGGCGCCGTCGACACCGGCGTTGTCGCACATGGTCTTTCGTCGGGCGATCTCACCCCACATGGCCTCCAGGAAGCGCTCCATGAGGGCCTGGTCGTCTTCCAGGTCGGTGATGATCCGCGACACGTGCGGCACGCCGGCGAACGGCTTGACCGCCGATCCGCCCTTGAGGTCGGCCAGCACGAACTGCAGCTCGTCCGGCGGGTGAGCCAGCAGCAGCGACTCGATCACCGTGCGCACCAGGGTCGACTTACCGGAACCGGTGGTGCCGGACATGACGCCGTGCGGCCCGTCACCGCCCTCGTCGAGGGATTTCATGTCCAAGAACAGCAGTTCGCCGTTGTCGGAACGGTTTCCGAACGGAATCCGCAGGCGGCCCCGGCTGCCACCGTCACGCCGGCTTGCCCACAGCTCTTCGAAGTTGATCCGCCCGGCGTCCTCGATGCCGTAGTAGGCCATGATGTCGCGCGCACCGATGTGGTGCGTCACCTTCTGACCGATCTCCTCGTAGGCCGCCGCCAGCCGCCAGTGCGCCAACCGCTGCGCGAACTGTTCGGCGTCGGTGGGGCTGACCTGGTCGGCGAGCGCGAAGAACCACTCGTTGTCGTCGATCACCATCCAGGTGTCGCGGTCACGCGGCAGAGCGTTGATGATGCCCTTGTCGTCGAGACGCAGCACCCGTTGTGAGACACCACGCCATTCCGGGGCGCCGGTCAGATCGAAGAACGTCACCCCGTCGATGCCCTCGGTGGTGTTGACGTACTCCCACTGCGGGTCCAGACCGTCGACGATGATCAGGTGGTGCGGGGTCGGGGTCTCCGCCGACGAGCTGGCGTGGCGCGGCATGAACGATCCACGCCCAGAGAACAGTTCGGCGTGTTCGGTGGCGAAGTCCTGCACCGAGCCGTACACCATGCGGGCATTGCCCGCGGCGTCCTGGCGGCGCGGGTCGCCGAAGTGCGGCATCCACTTCACCCAATCCCACTGCGCCACATCCGACGTCACCACGACCATGCGCAGATGGTCGGGCCCGTGCGAGAAGGCCAGTTGGCAGATGATCGCGCGCATCAACCCGAGCACCTGCTCGCGGTCGCCGACCAGCGAGTACCACGGCTCGACCAGCAGCGAGATCATCTTGGGCAGGTTGTAGACCACGCTCTGGTAGCGCCCGAACTCCTGCAGCGCCTTACCGGTCACCGGTTCCAGCTCGATGTCGGTCGGCATGTTCTGCGGCTCACCCCAAGTCACCTCGGGGCGGGTCATCCCCACCCCGACTCGGGCCAGGCCGAAGTTGAGGTCCTTGCCGTTGGGCTGGCGCTCCCACATGCGCGACGACCCCACCGCGGCGGCCAAGGTGGACGGCGCCGGGTGGTACCACCGGTAGTTGGCGTCCATGCTGTCCGCGGACTCCGCCGCCGACTCACGCAGCCGGTCCAGCATGAGCATGAACTGGGCGCGCATCGCGTCGAGCTTGGGCCGACTCAGTTGCTGGGCGCCACCGCCGAAACGGCCGCCGAACATCATCATCGCCACGCCGCCGATCATGAAGATCGGGAAGATCGAGCCGGCGCCCAGGAACATCCGGGAGCCGCTGGCCACGGTCATGGCGACCATGCCCACGAGCAGGCCGACCACCAGCACGCCGACCACCACCAGCCACCACGGCTTGCCTTCTGGCGGCGGGACGCTCAGCGGCGTCGGCAATACGATGTTCTCCGGCTTGACCACCGGCGCGCGTTCCGGCGTCGGCCGGGCGTATCCACGTTTCACTTGGGCACCGCCAATTCTGCTGGGCTCATATCGGTTGGCAGGGTGTCGTGACGGACCAGCGCATCCTGTCTGGACAGGGTCGGGCCGTGTGCCAGCAGGCGCAACGCCACCGATGGCGCCAGTGCCGGTTCTCCGACCAGGCCCAGCGCCTTGCGCTCGTCATCGCCGGGGATCCCGAATCGCACGCCCGAGGCCGATATCCACCACAACGATTCCCGCGTGGAGGCGTCCGGGTCGTTACCGGTCACCGCGACGAAATTGCCGTAGCCGGAACCGAAGTAGACCCGGTCGGCCTCCGGCACATTGGCGTCGTTGGTTTTCACCAGCGACACCACCCGGTTCATCTGCTTCTGCGACACCGGAATTGTGGGGCCGGACACCACCTGCACCCGGGCCCGGCTGTCACCGGTGGAACGCTCCCACCACCAGCACGTGGAGGGGTTCTCCTTGATATCGACGACCTGCAGCGGCCCCTCGGGGTATGCCGACAGGTCCAGTCCGGTGACCACCGGCATCTTGGCCAGATCCTGCGGCGTCACCACGGCGGGCGCGCCGCCCCCGGTGGCCCCGGCGTTCTGCAGCTGTCTCTTATACACA
>NZ_JRMM01000194.1:0-5797 GCF_000972905.1 Mycobacterium sp. UM_Kg27 | reverse complement strand
AGATGTGTATAAGAGACAGATCCACGCTTTCCCGTCACCGCTGACGAGCACCTCGCGCAGCGCCGGGGTGGTGTGAAAGTCCTGCAGCATCACCACGTCTTCGGTATCAAGACGCAGCCGGTCCACCAACGTGCGGTAAACCCTCTCATCGGCTCGATCCAAGCCCGCCTCATCGGTGAGCAGAACGGTCAGCACGTTCTCCGAGCCGTCCTCGTCAAAGGCGGCGGACACTTTGGCGGCGGCCTGGACCGACGGGGCATCGGCGGGCAGCACGGCCACCGGATGACGTTGCGCCATCTCGGTCAGCGACGGCGCGAACAGCGGCAGCAGCACGACCAGCAGCGCCCAGAAGCCGATCACCGGCCATGGGCGCCGTACGACGAAGTCGCCTAGCCGGCTGAAGATAGGTTCACCTCCGGCAGTTGCACGTCACTGTGAATGGGACTGGGCTCATGCAACCCTCTCCCGGTCGGCAATCCGCTCAAACACGGACTTCAACAACGCCAGGTAGCGCGCCACCGATTCGTGGGCCTCCGGGTTGTCGGGGAACACCGCGGTGGCAGCGGTCTCCTCCCCGACCCGGATCACATAGAGCGACATCTGATACGAGTACCGTCCGTCGCTGTACACCCCGATGTTCAGGTCGTCCAGGCCCGCGGCGATCAACGCGGACAACGGTGCGGCCCCGGCGTCGAGGAAATTAATGACGGGAAAATTGGGCGGCGGTTTGCCCAAGCTGGGTACCAATTCGCGCACCCGCTGGTAGGGCACATCCGCCAGCGTCCTGCCTGTATCGAAAGAGATCTGCGCGGCGTTGGCGGCATCCGCAAACGAGGACTCCGCGACGGGAACGGTGATCGGTATCAGCCCGGTGAACCAGCCCAGGGTGAGGTCATCGTCCGGAGATCTCCGGGTATCCCGCGGCGTGAGTCCGTAGAACGTGTCCTCGCCGGTGAATTCGCGATGAGCCAGGCCGCAGCACGCCAGGACACCACCGATGAAACGCGTGCTCGCGTCGGTGCAGGCGGACTCGAAATCGACGGTCTGCTTCTCATCGAGCATGGTGACGGTGACCATGGCCGCGTCACACGGTTGCGCGGGGTCGCCGAGCGGCAGCGGGAAACCGGGCAGGCTGTTGTCGTTGTGTTCGGCGAAGGTTCGCCAGGCCTGGATCTCCGGCGACTCTTCGGTGAGCGCAGAGGTGAACCGGTGCTGACGGACGCAGAACTCGCTGTAATTTCCCGCCGGTGGCAACTCCAGCGGTGCTCCACCGGCGACCAACGCGTTGTACATGAAGTAGAGCTCCATCAACGTCACGCCGGCGACCGCCGCGTCCACGTGCACGTGATCGATGCTGGCGAAGAAGGTGAAGTGGCTCTTGCCCTGAATGATCCCGAACCGGAAGCAATCCCACTGCAACGGATCGGGCGTCTCGTTCAACAGAACGCGAACCTGCGGCAAGGTCAGTTCCCCGTGATCGACCGGGACGAACTGGATATCGGCCGGGTCGTCTATGACGTGGCGGATCAGGCGTCCGTCGTCGGTGTGCTCGAACCAGCTGCGGTAGGTCTCGTGCCGCCGCACGTGCGCATTGATGATGTAGTCGATGGCCCGCCGGTCGCAACGGCCGGCCATGTCGCAACTGAGCACCATCAGGCGCGAGTAGTCGAGTCCGACGGCCGTCTGGTCGATGTAGCCGCGAATGTGTTGTTCCTGCATGTAACTGGCAGGCACGGTGTTGACCGGCGCCTGTCGCGCCGCGGCCAGCGCAGCAGCCGACGGCTGCCACACGACGGTGGGCCCGGCCTCGGGCTCCCAGTCCGCCAACGTTCCCAACGCCAATGGCCCTACACGCACGTCTGCTCCTCTACTCGTGCTAACAACACTTCGGCTGGCAACTCGGGACAGCGACCGGCCGATTCAAACTACCTACCACCGTGAGACTCCGCATGTTCTAAGCGTGCGGCCAGCTGCTCGCATACGTGCTGCGACAGGCCACGCACCGTGGTGAGCTGGGCAGGACCGACACGGACCCCGGTCTCGGTTTCGACCCGGGTACGAAACTCCAAGCTGGCCAACGAATCCAGGCCGTATTCGGGCAGCGGCCGGTCCGGATCAACGGTACGGCGCAACAGCAGACTGATCTGATCGGAGACCAGGCGCTGGATCGAGTCCAACCATTGGTCGCGCGGGAGCTCCTTCAGGCCGGCGAGGAACCCCTGCGCGTCGGGACTGCTTCGCCGCACCGGCCGGAACGCTTCGGCGAACGGGCTGCGGTGTGCCAGCGCCACCAACCACGGTGCACGAGTGATCGGCGCGTATCCAGCGTAGGCGCGGCCATAGCTCAGCAGCGCATGGAAGGCGCGGGCGGCTTCGGCGGAGGTGATCGCAGCCGGCACGCCGTCGGCGGAGTCAGCGACACTTCCGGTAGCGGCCCACGGCCCCCAGCCGATCACGGTGGCCGGCAAACCCTGGGCCTGGCGCCAGCGTCCGAATGCGTCCAACCAACTGTCGGCTGCTGCGGCGGCGCCCTGGCCAGGCGATCCGATCAGTGCCGCAGTCGAGGAGAACGCGCAGAACCAGTCCAACGGTTGTGCGGTTGCCTGTTCGCGCAACGACCGATGCAGGTTCCACGCGCCGTAGACCTTCGGCTCCCAGCAGCGGTCAACCAGGCCACCGGTGGTTTCGGTCAGCGGTGCTTCGCCCTCCGGGGCGACCGCATGCAGGACGCCGCGCACCGCCAGACCAGACGCCGTCGCCGCCGCCACCAGCCGGTCCGCGGTCTGCGGCTCCGCGATATCGCCGCATTCCACCGCAATGTCGGCGCCCCGTGCGCGCAACCGCTCGATAGTCTGTTGCGCTTGGCGATCCGGTGCCGAATCGCCGTTCAGCACGATGCGGCCACATCCCGCTGCGGCCATCTCCGCAGCCAGGTGCAACCCGGCTCCGCTGGTGCCACCGGTGACGATGTAGGCGCCATCTGCCCGGAAAGGCCGGGTCTGCGCCGGTGGCACCACCGCAACGGTGCTACCGGTCTGGGGCACATCCAGCAAAACCGTTGCCGCGCAGTCATCGCCGCCGGCCAGGCGCAGTGCGGAGGGCGCATCCAGCAAAGGCCGGTGGATGGTCTTCGGCTGCGGGAGACTGCCGTCAACCGCATTTCGGTAGACGGTGCCCAGCAATCGCTGGACCGTTTCTGGATGACTGTGCGCCAGCAACGCCAAGTCGACCACGTGCAGCGACAGGTTGCGACGGAATGGGTACAGGCCAAGCCGGCTGTCACCGTAGACGTCCTGTTTGCCCAGCTCGATGAACCGTCCGCCGAAGTCCAACAGTTCGATTCCAACGCGTTGCGCCACCCCGGACAGCGAGTTGAGCACCACGTCGACGCCGTGGCCAGCTGTGTCGTGGCGTATCCGATCGGCGAATTCAAGACTGCCAGAGTCATAGACGTGCTCAATACCCATGTCGCGCAGCTGTTGTCGCCGCTGCGGGGTATCTGCGGTGGCGAACACCTGACATCCGGCCGCGCGCGCGATCGCGATTGCGGCCTGACCGATTCCGCCGGTCGCGCAATGAATCAGCACCTTGTCCTCTGATGTCACGCGCGCCAGGTCGTGCAGTCCATACCAGGCGGTGGCATATGCGGTCGGCCAGGCGGCGGCTTCGGACACCGGCAGTTCCGCCGGCAGGGTGGCCGCCAACCGGGCATCGCAGGTGATGAAGGTGCTCCAACAGCCGTCCGGAGAGATCCCGCCGACGTGGTCACCCACGCGGTGGCCGGTGACATCAGGGCCGACGGCCGTCACCACGCCCGCGAAATCGGCGCCCAGCTGCTGCAGGCCTGCCTCGATCGTGGAGTACTCGACGGGAGCGGCTCCGGCACAGTTGATTCCGGTGACCGCCACCGCAACCTCGATCTGACCGCTGCCCGGCGCAATCCGCGGGGCGGCGACCGGTTCCCACGACTCGGGGTCAGCTGGGTCGCGGTGTTGCAGGCGCAGACAGTCTTGACCGTGCTGGACCACGGTGGTCCGCCGATCGGCTGGGCCGAGCGGTCCGGGGCGCAGCCGCGCGGTGTACCAGTTGCCGTCACGCCACGCGGTCTCGTCCTCCTGCGACCCGCCCTGAAGTTGCGCCGCAAGCTGCGCGGCCAATGCCTCGTCGTGCTCGGCAGCACTGCCGTCCACATCGATCTGGGTGACCTTCAAGTGCGGATACTCCGAGTCCACCACCCGAATCAGCCCACGCAAGCCCGCTTGCTCCAGGTTGGGCCGATCCTCAGGTCGCACCGCGGCGGCGTCTCGGGTCAGCACATACAACCGCGGTGACTGCCCCGGAAGCGCCACCATCTGCCGCACGATGTCCAGCAGGTAGGCCACGAATTGGCGGCCGGTCCGCGGGGAGTTGGAATCGTTGCGCGCCGGTGGGGTGACCACAACCACCCCGGTCCGGCCATCAAGCATCCCACTGAGTCCGTCTGCCACGGATCCGCGGTCGATCGGCAGGCAAACCGTGTGGGATTGCGCGCCTTCTCCGTTGAGCACCTCACCGAGGCGGCCGGTCAGCGCATCTGTGCCGTCAGTCATGCTCAACAACAGCCAGTTTCCCGCATCGGTGGCCGCCGCAACCGGTTGATCGCGCCGCTCCCACTCGATGGTCAGGAGGCGCTCATCAAGGGTGCGCTCGGCGGACTCACTCTCTGAGCGGCCGGCCTGGAATTGCAGACCCTCGACGGTGAGCACCACGTTGCCCGAGCTGTCCATCAATTCCAGATCGGCCTCGCAGGCGCCGGCTCGCGCCGCCGTCACCGTGCTCAGGCAGTACCGCACGTCCCGGATCAGCTGATGGCGGCGCAGCCTGCGCACACCAACCGGGCGCAGCAGTCCCCCATCACCGGCGCGCGGGACGTCGGGCCGCATGACGGCAGACATGATGCACGCTTCGAGCAGGGCGGGATGAACTTCATAGAGCGCCTGCTGCGGGCGGGCCGGCCCCGGCAGTACAACTTCGGCCAAGGCCGTGGCACCGATAGTGTGTCCGCCGTCGCCGAACCGGAGCTCGACCAAACCCGAGAACGCCGCACTGTATTGAATTCCATTACGGGCAGCGGTTTTTCGTAGCTCGGCGCCGTCCACCCTGGCCTGGTGCGCGGCCAGCAACGCGGCGATATCGCGGGTCGATGGCTGCCGAACGGCCGACTGAGCCTGCAACACCGCGGTTGCGCAATCGACACCGTCGCGGGCTTGGCGGGTATGCACCGCGAAGTCCAGGACCCCGGGCGCCACCACCACCGCCCCCGAGGACACCGATGTCCGGTCGTCGAGGGTCAGCAGCTGTTCGAACCGAACATCGCGAATCTCGGCTGATTCGCCCAGGCCGGCACGGGCGGCGGCCAAGGCCATCTCACAGTAGGCGGCCCCGGGCAGGATGGCCGTGTTGTGAACCCGGTGATCGTCGAGCCACGGGTGCGCCACGATTCCCACGTCGCCCTGCCAGACGTGGCGTTCGGGTTCCTCCAGCAGGTGGACGTGGGCTCCCAGCAACGGGTGTACCGCCCGGACCGCCGCGCCGCGCGGGGTGGTGTCTGCGTCTTCCCGGCTGAGTATCAGCTCACGGTGGCTCCAGCTCGGCAGCGGCGCTTCCACCAATGCCCCCGACGGGTAGATCGCAGCGAAGTCCACCTCGGTCCCGACACTGTGCAGGTCAGCGACGAACCCGCGCAATCCATTCCAGGGCTGGTGTTCACCCGGGGTGACCGCCAGTGCAGCGATCGGGATCTGTCTCTTATACACAT
>NZ_JRMM01000193.1:0-5911 GCF_000972905.1 Mycobacterium sp. UM_Kg27 | reverse complement strand
GATGTGTATAAGAGACAGATCACCGGCTACGACCTGATCAACTCCATCGACCAGTTGCTGATCGACGGCTGGCGCGACCTGGCTACCGCACTGAACCTGGGCGATGTGCTGGGCCCGGACGCCCTGATGAGCGGGGCCGGGGTGCCCGGCGACGGGCTGCTGGATCTCATCGGAGCGGGCTTCAGCCTGTTCAACTTCTTCGGTGCTTAACGCGGCACCACTGAGCGAAAGCCAGGCCGGTTGTCATCGATTTGACAACACGCGTTTTCTCAATGAAGGTCAACACTGAAAGCCGCCTAATAGATTAATGTGATCTTGCCAGGTGGGCGTAATTGATCGCCGATGACATATTCGAACCGTTCTGGGAGGTCTGCGATGACGGCTAAGCGCGTGTATCCGCTGGGGGCGACGGTGCTGGCCGCGCTGTGTGCCGTCGTCCTCGGAATGGCGTCGCTGCTGAGTCCTGGGTTGGCAGCCCGGGTCGAGAAGATGATCGCCGATGTCGCGCTGCTGGCCGGCCAGGCATGGATCATGACCGGCACCGGTCAGGCCGACCCGACCATCGGCAACTACATGGATCTGGTGCGGATTTTCTACCTCCAACCGGTCACCCCGTGGTTCGACGGGCAGACGACGTACGGCGATTACGCGCTCAACGGCCTGACCACCCCCGAACAGTTCTGCCCGATCGTCTGCCAGTCGCTGCCCGTCCCGCAGTTGAACTTCGGCGACTCGCTGACCGAAGGCGTGGCCAACCTCGAGGCTGCGATCCGCCCACAGCTCGAAGCCGGTGACGAAGTCACGGTGTTCGGCTTCTCGCAGAGCTCGGTCGTAGCCACCCTGGCGATGCACAACCTGCTGGCCGACGCGCCCGGCGGCGACTACGACCCGTTGAACCTGCACTTCGTGCTGATCGGTGCCCCGAACAACCCCATCAGCGGCATGCTGACCCGGCTGTCCTTCCCGGACGGGTTCGACGGGAACATGCAGCACATTCCGTTCCTGAACATCCCGCTCGGCATCGAACCAACTCCGACCATCCCGTTCGCGACCGACGTCTACAGCACCGAATACGACGGCTGGGCCGTCTTCCCGCAGGACCCCACCAACCTGCTGGCCGTGATCAACGCGATCATGGGCATCGGGGCGGTGCACAACGCGTACTTCGATGAGAACCTCAGCAACGCCATCGACCTGGGCACGATCGGCAACACCAACTACTACATGCTGCCCACCGCCGAATTGCCGATCCTTGCGCCGCTCTACGGCCTCGGCGACATCGGCAGGTTCGCCGCTGACGCGCTGTCGCCGATCCTGAAGACGGTCATCGACTGGTCCTACGGCAACCCGGGTGCCCCGGACGCCGGGATCACCGTGAACGGCGTCGACCCGCTTGGCGCGGCGGGCGCCTGGGCGGTCACCGCGACGGGCCAGCTGTCCGAGGACACCGGCGCCGGGTTCCTGCTGAGAATGGACCCGCTGCAGATGCTCGCCGGCCTGCAGTACGCCGGCGTGCAGAGCCTGACCAACACCATCAACAACCTGCTGGACTTCGCCGGACTGGGCCCGCTGTCGGACTCGTTCGTCGACACTCTGCTGTCGGGCTACAACCTGACGCTCGGCCTGGACCAGGCGCTGCTCACCGGATGGCACGATCTGGCCACCCAGTGGGACGTCCTCGACGTGCTGGGGCCCGACGCCATCTTCAACGGCGCGCCGCTGATCTCGGCCCAGCCGCTGCTGGACCTGCTCGGGGTGGGCTTCAGCCTGGTCAACCTGCTCGACGCTTAAGCCGATGCAGCACCGGCGCTCGCTGGGGGCCGCCCTGCTCGTGGCGGCGTCGGTGCTCTCCTCGGCCTGCGGGCCGGCGGTGCTGAGCCTCGGCGCGGCAGATCGGCACGACGTTGCGCTGATGGGCAACGAGGGCTGGATCATGGGGCCGACCAGCATTCCCGACCCCACGGTCGGCGGCTACCTGGACGCCGTGTTGGACCTGTTCCTGCAGCCGGGGGCGCCGTGGTTTCCCGGGCAGCCGACCTTTCCCGGCTATCAGTTCGAAGGCCTGGTCACTCCGGAGCAGTTCTGCCCGCTGGTGTGCCTGCCGCCCCCGAATCCGTATCTGACGTTCGCCGAGTCGGTAGCCAGCGGTGTGCAGATCTTGCATGCCGCGATGGCGCCGCAGCTCGCCGACGGCTCAAGCGTCACGGTGTTCGGCTACTCGCAGAGCGCCACCATCTCCACCCAGGAGATGATCAACCTGCTCGCGGCAGCACCCGGCGAGGTCGGTGCCGGGTATGACCCGGCCAACCTGCACTTCGTCCTGATCGGCAACCCCAACAACCCGCTCGGCGGCGTCCTGACCCGCTTCCCCGCATATCCACTGCTGGGTGACCAGCCGGTGCACCTGCCGTTCCTGGGCATTCCGTTGAGCATCGGACCCACCCCGACCAGTGGGTTCGACACGGATATCTACACCGGCGAGTACGACGGCCTGGCCAACTTCCCGCAGGACCCGGCCAACCTGCTGGCCATGGTCAACGCGCTGATCGGCACGGCGACCGTGCATTTCTCCTACGTCGACCTCGACAACCTGGCCGACACCGTCGACCTCGGCCGGATCGGGGACACCGACTTCTACCTGATTCCCCAGCAGTTGCCGATCCTGTGGCCCCTCTACCAGCTCGGGGATTTCGGCAAAGTCATCGGGGACGCATTGGCGCCCATGCTGAAGCTGATCATCGACTGGGGCTACGGCAATCCGGGTAATCCGTTCGTCGGCGTCAATGGCACCGATGCCGTGGGGCCTTGGGCGGTGACCGCCGGCGGCCAGCTGGCGGACGGCTCCGATGTCGCCGGTTTCCTGCTTCGGATGGATCCGCTGCAGATGCTTGCCGGCCTGCAGTACGCCGCGGTGCACAGCTTCATCGACCCGGTCAATGCGCTGTTGGGTTTCGCCGGGCAGTCGCCGCTGCCGGATTCGTTAGTCGATGCGTTGTTGACCGGCTACCACCTCACCAACGCCGTGGACGCCCATCTGCTCGACGCATGGAACGAGCTGGCGGTGTCGTTGAACGTCGCTGATTGGCTGGGCCCCGACGCCGTGTTCAACGGCGAACCATTGATCTCGCTTGCGCCGATGCTCGAGATGGGCGCGGTGGTCTTCGAGATACTCAACTTCCTCGGCGCATGACCCGTAGGGTCGCGGGCGTGGATGTGTGCGTTGTCGACCACCCGCTGGCCGCAGCGTGGCTGACCGCGCTGCGCGACGAGCGCAGCGACAACGCAGCGTTCCGGTCGGCTCTGCGCGAGCTGACCTGGATGCTGGTCTACGAGGCAACCCGCGACGCGCTCTGCCAGGACATCGTCGTGCGCACCCCGCTGGCAGACACCCGCGGGGCGCGGCTGGCGCGGCCACCGCTGCTGGTGCCGGTGCTTCGCGCCGGACTGGGCATGGTCGAAGCCGCACAGGCCCTGATCCCCGAGGCCGACGTCGGTTTCGTCGGGGTGGCGCGCGACGAGGCCACCCATCAACCGGTGCCCTACCTGGCATCGCTGCCGGCGGATCTGAGCGCTACCCCGGTCATGGTCCTCGACCCGATGCTGGCCACCGGCGGCTCGCTGGTGCACACGCTGGGACTGCTGGTCGATCGCGGTGCTACCGACATCACGGTGCTGTGTGTGGTTGCGGCGCCGGAAGGCGTTGCGGCACTGACACGAGCGGCACCGGGCGTGCGGTTGTTCACCGCCACCGTTGACGACGGACTGAACGAGGAGGCGTATATCGTTCCGGGTCTGGGCGATGCCGGTGATCGTCAGTTCGGGCCGCGCTGAGATTCCCACCGTCACGCCCGTAACAGGCGGGCAAGTATGTGATTGTTGCCCGCCTTTGAGCGACAAGTGTTGGTGCGTTGGCGGAGTCAACCCTCTCGCAATCCGTTGTCGCTCAAAGGCGGCCAAACATCACACCCCCTCGAGCTGGTTGCAGGTGAGCCGGGTGTGGCGGCTGGTGACGAATGGAGTGAATGAGGCGCTACCAGGAGCGGGCCGCGAGGGCGACGGCCTCACACACCCGCTGCGCCTCCGCGCGATCCCCGGCAAGGTCATCCGACGGCGGCCGGGCGACCTCGAGATAGCACTTGAGTTTCGGTTCAGTGCCCGACGGTCGCACCACCACGCGTACCGAGCTGCCGTCGCTCTCGCCGGTGAACTCCAGCGCGTCGGTGACCGGTCCACTGCGGTGCAGCAGATCGGTTGAGGTGAGGGCGAGTCCAGCCAGCGTGGCCGGTGGATCAGCGCGTAGCCTGGCCATCACGGCGACCGCCTCGGCGGGACTGGTGACCCGGCGCGACACCGCATCGGTGACGTGCACACCGTGCCGTCGTGCCAGTTCGTCGAGCGCTTCGGGAACTGAGCTACCCCGCCCCGCCAGTGCCGCGACCAGATCGCAGACCAAGACCGCGGCGCTGATGCCGTCTTTGTCGCGCACAGCATCTGGGTCGACGCAGTAGCCGATCGCCTCCTCGTAGGCGTAGGCCAAGGTGACGCCGGGCGGGCCGTCTGGTGGCAGGTCGGCCCGTGCCAGCCACTTGAACCCGGTCAGCGTCTCCGCGTGGTGGGCGCCGTAGCGCTGTGCGATGCGCACCAGCATGCGCGACGACACCACGCTGCTGGCGACCAGCACACCGGCCGCCGGGCCCGCGGGCAGCCGCGACAGTAGGTAATCGCCCAACAACCAACCGGTTTCGTTGCCGGTCAGCATCCGCCAGCCGTCCGGGCCAGGGATGCCGACCGCGCATCGGTCAGCGTCGGGGTCCAGGGCGATCGCGATGTCGGCGTCGACCTCTTCGGCCAGTGCCAGCAGCGCGTCCGTGGCGCCGGGTTCTTCGGGGTTGGGGAAAGCCACGGTGGGAAAGTCTGGATCGGGGTCGAATTGGCTCTTCACCGGGTGAATATCGGCGAACCCCGCGGCACGTAAAGCCTCGACCGCGACCTTGCCACCCACGCCGTGCAGCGGCGTCAGCGCCACCCTTATCCGGCCGCCGTGCCGCCGCACCGCCGCGGCTCGCCCGATATAGCGCTCGATGAGTTCGTCTCCGGCCGGCGTAACAGGGCGGCGGGCGATCGTGTCAGCGGGGGGAGCGGCGGCCATCGCCGCCTCGATCTCGGTGTCGGTCGGCGACACGATCTGTAGGCCGCCGTCGAAGTACACCTTGTAGCCGTTGTCGGTAGCCGGGTTGTGTGAGGCGGTGATCTGGATTCCGGCCGCCGCGCCGGTGTGGCGTACCGCGAATGCCACCACCGGCGTCGGGCAGGGCTGGGGTAGCAGCACTACCGAGAATCCGGCGCCGGCAAGCACTTCGGCTGTCGCAGTAGTGAATTCCGCCGAGCCGTGCCGCGCGTCGCCGCCCACCACCACCGTCGAGCCCGTGCGTCGCTGCGCGCCGAGCACCTGCGCCACCGCCCAGCTGGCGCGCAGCACCACGGCGAGATTCATCGCGTCGGGTCCACCCCGTACCGGGCCACGCAGCCCGGCGGTGCCGAAGCGCAGCGGTGCCGCGAATCGGGTGGCCAACTCGCCTGGACTGCACGCGCGCAGTTCCG
The DNA here is from genome assembly GCF_000972905.1 of Mycobacterium sp. UM_Kg27. Classification (NCBI taxonomy): domain Bacteria; kingdom Bacillati; phylum Actinomycetota; class Actinomycetes; order Mycobacteriales; family Mycobacteriaceae; genus Mycobacterium; species Mycobacterium sp. UM_Kg27. Next base: position 310 of record NZ_JRMM01000193.1, on the reverse strand, counting down.
TAGCGGTCGCGGGGTCGGGGTCGTGGGCGATCCAGTCTTCGGGGGTCACCCGTTGATTGTGACAAGCGGTCGGTCGACAGGAGATAACTAATAAGCTGGCTAATTAATTGCTGCGCTCCCCTGGTTTGCCATCACTTGACAATGGGGGGGAACGGTGGCCGAATCAGCGCCCGTGCTGGCGAGAAGTTCAACCTCGGCATACCGGCGAGTTCTACTACGTCATCTGCGGTCAGTACCCGGCGTGGGGATACTTCGACCACCCGCCGCTGGTGCCGCTGATGGCCCGGGTGGCTGCCCTGGGCGGCTTGCT
>NZ_JRMM01000192.1:0-6047 GCF_000972905.1 Mycobacterium sp. UM_Kg27 | reverse complement strand
AGATGTGTATAAGAGACAGGTGCTGATCCCGCTGATCCTGCTGGTGGTGCTCACCGTGTTGTTCGTGCTGCTTCGGGCCGTGTTGGCCCCGCCGGTCCTGGTTGCGGCGACGGTGCTCAGCGCGGTCGCCGCGCTCGGGTTGGGCTGCTGGGCCAGTCTGCACCTGTTCGGATTTCCGGCGCTGGACAACAGCACTCCCCTGTTCGCTTTCCTGTTCCTGGTGGCGCTGGGCGTGGACTACACGATCTTCCTGGTGACCCGCGCCCGCGAAGAGACGCCCGCACACGGCACCCGCGACGGCATGGTGCGCGCGGTGTCAGCCACCGGCGGAGTCATCACCAGCGCCGGCATCGTGCTGGCTGCGGTGTTCTGCGTGCTCGGGGTGCTGCCGTTGATCGTGCTGACTCAGCTGGGCATCATCGTGGGCTTGGGAATCCTGTTGGACACCTTCGTCGTTCGCACCCTGGTGATTCCGGCGTTGTTCGCACTGATCGGCGGCCGGGTCTGGTGGCCCAATCAGCCACGCTGACCGCTACAGGGCCGCCCAGATCGATTTGGTCTTGAGGTAGCCGTCGATGCCCTCGTAGCCGAACTCGTGGCCCATGCCGGACTGCTTGTAGCCGCCGAACGGCACATTGTGGTCGAAGACCAGCTGACAGTTCAACGTTACGGTGCCGGCCTGCAGGCGCTTGCCCAGGTTATGCGCGCGTGCCAGGTTAGTGGTCCACGCCGTGGCCGCCAGACCGTAGCTGGTGTCATTGGCCATCGCCACGGCTTCGTCGTCGTCATCGAACGGCAGAACCGTGACGACCGGTCCGAAGATCTCTTCCCGGTACAGCCGACTGGTGGCCGGGTCGACACCGGTCAGCACGGTCGGCTTCACGAAGTAACCCTTACGGTCCACCCGGTAACCGCCCGACACCACCTCGACACCGTCCTTGCGTCCCTGGTCGATGTAGCCCATGACGCGCGCGAGCTGCTTGGCGCTGACCAGTGGGCTGATCATGGCGCCGTCGTCCTTGGGCCCGCCGAGCACCAAGTTCTCCCCGATCATCGCGATGCCGGCGACCACTCGCTCATAGACGCTGCGCTCCACGAAGATCCGCGAACCGCAGACACAGCCCTGACCCGAATGCACGAAGATGCCCATCGCGGCCATCATGATCGCCATGTCCAGGTCTGCATCGGCATAGATCAGCACCGGGGACTTCCCGCCCAGCTCCAGCGTCACCTTCTTCAGGTTGTCCGCGGAGTTGCGCATGATCTCCTTGCCGACATCGGTCGAGCCGGTGAAGGCGACTTTCTCCACATCGGGGTGGGCGGTGATCGCCGCGCCGGCGGTGGCGCCGTAGCCGATGACGAAGTTGGTGACACCGTCGGGAACCCCGGCCTGCGCGATCAGCCGCTCCAGCAGCACCGCCGACAGCGGCGTCTCCTCCGCCGGCTTGACGACGCTGCTGCAGCCGGCCGCCAGCGCCGGCGCGACCTTGGCGCAGGCGTTGAACAACGGGCCGTTCCACGGATAGATCAGGCCCACCACGCCGTAGGGTTCCTTCATGGTGTAGGCGTGCATGTTGGCGTAGGTGCTGTTGACGCCACCCTCCATCTGCACCTGGTAGCTGCTGCCGTTGAGCTTGGTGCACCAGCCCGCGTAATACCGGTAGAACTCCGCGCAGGTGGACACGATCATCTCGGCCTGCGCGGGCGGCATGCCGGCGTCCAGGGACTCCAGTTCGGCGAACTCCGCGGCGTGCTCATCCATCAGGTCAGCGAGCCGCCACAGCACCTTGGCGCGCTGGCGAGCCGGGAGATCAGTCCACACACCGGATTGGTAGGCCGTCTTGGCGCGGGCGACAGCCTCGTTGACGGCTTCGGGTCCGGCGTCGCGGAACTCGGTGATCTGTTCCTCGGTGGCCGGGTCGATGACCGGGATGACTTCACCGGTACCGGGCCGCTTCGCAAGATCATCGATCACCGACTGCACGGTCATGGGCGGGTCCTTCGGTCGCGACGGCAGATGCTGTGCACCTGCTTAGCATTGCGGACGCGGCGTGGTCAACAGTGGGCATCGGCCACCGCGGTTACGGTTCCGGCTATGAATCGGCGTCGAAGCAGGGCACGGAGGTTCTGATGCGCACCCGCGGCTGGGCCGGCAATGTGCCCGCCAGCGACGAGGAGGCGGTGGCACGGATTCTGCAAGCCACCCGCCGGACCATCGACGAACGCGGTGAGCAGACCAGCATCGCCGACGTCGCGCGCACGCTGGGCGTCACCCGGCAGACGGTCTATCGCTACTTCCCCAGCACCGAGGAACTGCTGACGGCAACGGCCGCCGATGGCGCCGGCGCCTTTCTGGATCAGTTGGCCGAAGCTTTGGCCGGAATAACCGATCCCGGCGAAGCCGTCGCTGAGGGCGTCGCACTCACCCTGGAACGCCTCCCCCACGACCCGTACGTCGGCCTGCTGCTGCGCACCCAACAGGCCAGCGCCTTTGCGGTGACTGTCACGGCCGACACCGGCCGAAGCTTCGGGCACTCCCTGCTGGACCGTCTCGACGTCGACTGGTCCGGCTTCAACGATCGGGACGTCGACGACATCATCGAGATGGTGCTGCGCACGTTGCAGTCATTCATCCTGGCCCCGTTGCCCGCATCGGGCGACGAACTACGGCGCCTGTTGCGCCGGTGGATCGGCCCGGCGGTGAGCGCGGCGCGCAGCGCTACGCCGGATCGCTCGTCAGCGAGTAGGTGACGCCGGTCAGCGCTTCGGCGACCTTCCACAGCCGGCGCTGCGCCTCGGTGTCTAAGGCTCGGCCGGCGGCCCGCACCAACACCGGCGGACCGATCTGCTCGAAACGCCCACCCGGACCGTAGAACTGACCGCCCCTCGCGGCCGGGTCGGTGGCTGCCCGCAGCATCGGCAGGGCCCCCTCGGCCGGGCCCTGGGTGAACCACCCCGTCACATAACGAGACCGGCTGTTGAACACCCAGCGCACCGCCCTGGACTGCTCGCGCAGGATCGAGGTGCGAGTCCCACCGGGGTGTGCCGCCAACGCGATCGCCGAGCCGGCAGACGATTCCAGCCGCCGCTGAAGTTCGTAGGTGGCCATCAGTTGGGCAAGCTTGGACTGGGTGTAGGCCCTCGACGCGGTGAACGACGTGGCCAACTGCAGATCATCGAACGCGATCCGGCCGCTGCGGTGGGTCTTGCTGCTCACCGCGATGATCCGTCCCGCCGCGGAGGCGAGCACGCGATCCAGCAGCAGGCCGGTCAGCGCGAACGGCCCGAGGAAGTTCGTGCCGAAATCGCCCTCGAAACCGTCGACGGTCAGCTGGCGGGTCTGGTGCATGACACCGGCGTTGTTGACCAGAAGGTCGATGATCGGGTAGTCGGCCCGCAGCTCGTCCGCGCAAGCCCGGACCGACGCCAGGTCGCTGACATCCAGATGCACCACGTCGACGCGGGCGGCCGGCGCCGACCGGCGAATGTCTTGCCGGGCCGCGGCAGCCGCGTCGGTGTTGCGGCAGGCCAACACGACCGTGGCGCCGAGGATCGCCAATCCCCGTGCGACTTCGAGGCCGACTCCGGTGTTGGCACCGGTCACGACCGCGGTCCGGCCCGCCTGCGGAGCTGCCTGCTCCAGTGACCATCCGGACGCGCTCATCTACCCGCGGCTCGCCGTCTCGAAACGCTTGTCGGTGTAACGGCGCAGGTTGGACAGAAATCGGCGGAATCCCAGATTCATCAGTGGCCCGCTGACCGGCGAGAACCACGCTGCCGGGCCGGTCAACCGATTGGCCAGGGTCCAGGTGAGCCGGCACCCCCGCGGGATGGGCTCGATGCGGTAGTCCTCGACGAACACCGCCAGCGCCGAGGTCGAACTCGCATTGAAGCGAAAGGCCATGTGCCGTCCGGGTTCCCAGGCCAGGAACTCCTCGTCGCCGACGATACCGCCCCGCATGTCGACGACCCGGGTGGTGCCGACACCGTGCGGTTCCGGGCTGGTCCAGGTCACGTTGGTGATGACACTGGCCCAGTGCGGCCAGGCTTCGGCGTCGGCCAGCACCTCCCAGATCTCCTCGGGCGTCACGGCCAGGTCAACGCTGTTGCTGAACCGCTGCGGCGCCCGCTCGAGGAAGTCGAGGCCGACCTGCTCACACGGATGCATCCGAGACAAGTGCTGGTTCCTTTCGGTGGTGGCCGACTAGCGCGCTCCGCGCACCAGACGGCCCGGCCGTGCACCGGTGTCGACGCCGTTGCGCCGGGTGACGGTACCGCTGACGATCGTCGCAACATACCCGCTCGCGCCCTGCAGCAGGCGGCGCCCGCCGGCCGGCAGGTCATAGGCCATCCGAGCCGGGAGCAGGTTGAGCGCGTCCATGTCGATCACGTTGATGTCGGCCTTCTTGCCGACCTCGATGACGCCGCGATCGCCCAGGCCGAACAACTGCGCGGTGTCGCGGCACTGTTTGCGCACCACGTACTCCAGGGGCAGCTTGTCGCCGCGATGGCGGTCGCGCGCCCAGTGGGTGAGCAGATAAGTGGGATAAGAAGCGTCGCAGATCATTCCGCAGTGCGCGCCGCCGTCGGAGAGACCCAGCACACCGGCGGGGTGGGTGAGCATCTCGCGGATCGCGTCGTGATTGCCATCGGCGTAGTTGAAGAACGGCAGCATCAACATGGCGCCGGCGTCGGCCTGCAGCATCAGGTCATACAGCGTCGACAACGGATCATCACCGCGCGCCGCGGCGATCGCGGCCACCGAGCGGTCCGGGGTCGGCTCGTAGTCCGGCGGGTCACCCAGGTCATAGATCCGGTGCAGTGAGTGCTGCACCAGAGCGAACATCGCGTCGAACTGCAGCGAGGTGTCCACGGGCAGATCCTGTTCGGACAGGATCGCGGCCTTGACCGCCGGTTCGGCAAGGCGTTGTGCGAGTTCGACGCGGCTGCACTGGGCCTTCAGCCGCCGGTAGGTCGGCCGGTGGGTGAAGGCGTGATGCCCGGCGAAACCGAGCAGCATGCCGAACGGGCGGGCGGCGACCTGTGGGTACAGCGCACTACCGGCCTGATGTGCGGCCGCGGAGATGTCGAGTTGCTCACGCCACAGGTTGGGGTCGGCGTCGACCTGGATCAGTGCGAACGACACCGGACGGTCGACCTCGGCGGCCAGGCGCTGCATCCACTCGAGTTCCCTCTTCGGCGCGACGATGTCCTCGCCGGCCGTGCCCTGCGGCGCCAGCTCGAATACGGCCTGGCCACCGGCGGCCATCGCCCGGCCCAGCCCGAACAGTTCGTCCTCGGCGGCGAAAGTTCCCGGCACCGGTTCGCCGTCCATCGCCCGGTGGGTCAACGTCCGTGACGTCGAAAAGCCCAGCGCCCCAGCCTCGATGGCCTGCTGCACCAAGCGGCTCATGGCCGCGATGTCATCGGGAGTCGCCGGCTCGTTGCGGGCACCGCGCTCGCCCATGGCGTAGGCGCGGATCGCCCCGTGGGCGACCTGACTGCCGACGTCGACGGCGAAGTTCTTCCCGTCAAGTACGTCGAGGTACTCCGGATAGCTCTCCCATCCCCAGGTGATGCCTTCGGTGAGTGCGGTGCCCGGAATGTCCTCGACGCCCTCCATCAGCTTGATCAGCCATTCCTCGCTGCCGGGCCGCACCGGGGCGAACCCGACCCCGCAGTTGCCGCTGACGATCGTGGTCACGCCGTGACCGCTGGACGGTTCCAGGAGGTTGTCCCAGCTGACCTGCCCGTCGTAGTGGGTGTGGATGTCGACGAACCCGGGTGCGACGACTTTGCCGGTGGCATCGATCGTTTCGGCCGCCGGCCCCGTCAGTCCCGGATCATCGGTTCCGATGCGGCGCTGCACCGCCACGATGCGTCCGTCCCGGACGCCGACGTCGGCGAGGTAGCGCTGTTCTCCCGTCCCGTCCACGACGGTCCCACCGGTAATCGTGAGGTCGTACACAGCCGTCTCCTTCACTGTGGTGTCGCGCGCACCCAAGAACGGTGTTGATCAATTTGTACCTGTCTCTTATACACATCTG
>NZ_JRMM01000191.1:0-6054 GCF_000972905.1 Mycobacterium sp. UM_Kg27 | reverse complement strand
GGAGGATTGGGCTTCACCACCGGGGGATCGGGGAGTTCGACCGGAGGATTGGGCTTCACGACCGGGGGAGTGGGGAGCACGATCGGCGGGTTCGGCTTCACGACCGGGGGAGTGGGGAGCACGATCGGCGGCATCGGATTGACCACCGGGGGTTCGGGTTTGACCTCGGGTGGTTGGGGCTTGACCACCGGCGGGGTAGGAGCCGCCGGTTTCTTCGCGGGCAATCCCCACAGGAGTGACAGGTCGGCCAGCCCAGCCAGGACGGGCCGGTGGGGGGCCGGCCGCGGAAGCGGCGCCAACATGAAGGGCGCCGGCGCCGCCGGAGGAAGCGGGGGCAGCGGCGGACCGAAGACCGGGGCGGGCACAAAAATCGGCCCGCTGGCTGCCCCGGCCGCCACCGGCAGCGGCGCCGGCAGACCGGGCGCGGGGGCATCCAGCGGCACCGCCGCCGGCAGATCGGGCGGCGATGGAAGGTGCAACGGCGGCAGCGGTATCGAGTCCGCGGGCGCCTGTCCCAGCACCGGAGGTTGCCCCCCGAACGGCTCGGCGGCGGGCACCTGAAGGTTCGGAGCCCGATGCGGAATGGTCAGCGCCCGCCCCAGATCCGGCCGCAGCGCGACCAGGTTGGGAGTGATGTCCAGCGTCATGGCCACCATCAGCGCCGACGCCGCAGCGAACGCGGCTGACGCCAGCGCCGCTCCGGCCACCAGCAGCGGGCGCCGGGCCGGCTGGCCCGCCGGGACGAAGATTTCGGTGGCCGCTTCGGCCTCGTCGTCGGGCACTGCGCTGTAGGCCAGATCGTCGGCGTCAAAGCCGGGGATGTCGTAGTAGCAGGGCCCGGCAGCGTCGAAGCTGGGTTCTTGCGTGTAGGCCAGCGGAGCCGAGTCCGCCTCGACACCGACCAGGCGGGCAGAAGCCAGTGCCGCACCGCGGGCCAGGGCGGCACGCGGCTCCGCGGGTTCACACACCTCGCGGTCGACCGTCGCCTCCAGTCGCGGCCGCAACGCGGTCGAATCGCCCTCGGCGCAGATCAGAAACAGACCGTCCGGAGAAGTGTGGGCGGCGTTGAGCCGATCGGCGACCGTGTCGACCGCGGCGGTGGCGTCGCCGGCATCGAGGGGCTGCTGAAAGATCCTGGTGACGGTGCCGTCGGTGCAGTCGACCATGGCCAGTGTCGCCGTGGACGGCTCGACGGCCAGCAGCCCCATCTGGTCGCAGCCGACCGTCTGTCCCAGGTTGCGGGTCAGGCTTGCCGCCGCAAGCACCGGAGAGACCAGAGCTACGTTTTCCAAGCCGTCCAGCGCGCCGCCGGAAAGCCGCGAACTCAATGCGGCCGCGTCGAGCGGATCCGTGACGGTCACGCCGGTCGCTACCAGGTGAAGACCGGCCGAGTCCGCGGCGTCACGCGCCTGAAGGATCGCCGCGATGACCGCGTCGACGGCGGCGAATTCGACGGAGTCGTCGGAAGGCACGTCAATGCTGAGCTCTTCCAACGTGACGCCGTCCGCGCGTTCTCCGCAGACCAGCACGGTGTGGATGGTGGTGGGTGCGCTGGACGCAAGTGCCACACCGAGGACGACGTCCATGTCTTCTCCGATTCAGTTCTGACCTGCACCGTGGTCGGCCACGGCGGCCTCTGGGGGGCACAGACATCGGCGGCGTTCCGACACCGTTTGTTCACCATCACGAGATCTACTCGCAATACATCCAAATATGCGTCTGAGTGAATGAATAGCGTCTGATGGGTTGGTAAATAATGTCTAATTTTGTGGACTAACCCATCCCGGGCTTCGCGTTCCCGTCGTGTAGCGCCACCCGATCGGACCAGGTGGGCCATGATGGACCCGGCACCGACCGGCACCGGTATGGACAGGAGTCAGACTTGGCCGATTTCGTCGCGTCGATCGACCAGGGCACCACCAGCACTCGCTGCATCATCTTCGACCATGGCGGTGCGGAGGTGGGCCGCCATCAACTCGAACACGAACAGATTCTGCCGCGCGCCGGCTGGGTGGAACACGATCCGTTCGAACTGTGGAACCACACCGCGGCGGTGCTGGTCTCGGCGCTGAACACCACCAAGCTCCACGCGTCGGACCTGGCGGCGCTCGGCATCGCCAACCAGCGTGAAACGACGGTGGTGTGGAACCGCAAGACCGGCCAGCCCTACCACAACGCGATCGTCTGGCAAGACACCCGAACCGACGTCATCGCCGCCGCCCTGGAGCGCGACGGCCACGGCGAGGTCATCCGGCGCAAGGCGGGCTTGCCGCCGGCCACCTATTTCTCCGGCGGAAAACTGCAGTGGATTCTGGACAACGTCGAGGGGGTGCGGGCCGATGCCGAACGTGGCGACGCGCTGTTCGGCACCTGCGACAGCTGGGTGCTGTGGAACCTGACCGGGGGGCCGCGCGGCGGTGTGCATCTGACCGACGTCACCAACGCCAGCCGCACCATGTTGATGAACCTCGAGACCCTGGATTGGGACGACGAACTGTTGGCGTTGTTCTCGATCCCGAGGGCCATGCTGCCACTCATCACGGCATCGTCGACGCGGCGCCGGCATGCGGTCACCGCGAGCACCGGGCCGTTGCGCGGCGAGGTGCCGATCGCGGGCATCCTGGGTGACCAGCAGAGCGCCATGGTCGGCCAGGTGTGCTTGTCGGCAGGTGAGGCGAAGAACACCTACGGCACCGGAAACTTCTTGCTGCTCAACACCGGTGAGCAGATCGTCCGCTCCGATAATGGTTTGTTGACCACGGTCTGCTATCAGTTCGGCGACGCCAAGCCCGTATATGCGCTGGAGGGCTCGATCGCAGTCACCGGCTCCGCGGTGCAGTGGTTGCGTGATCAGCTGGGCATCATCAGCGGTGCCACGCAGGTCGAGAGCCTCGCCCGTCAGGTCTCCGACAACGGCGGGATGTACTTCGTGCCGGCGTTTTCCGGCTTGTTCGCGCCGTACTGGCGTTCGGACGCGCGCGGCGCCATCGTCGGGTTGTCCCGCTTCAACACCAACGCGCATCTGGCCCGGGCCACCCTGGAGGCCATCTGCTACCAGAGCCGGGATGTGGCCGAGGCGATGGAAGCCGATTCGGGTGTGCACCTTGGTGTTTTGAAGGTCGACGGTGGCATCACCGCCAATGATCTGTGTATGCAGATTCAGGCCGACGTTCTCGGGGTCGACGTGGTCAAGCCGGTGGTTCCCGAAACCACCGCGCTGGGCGCGGCGTACGCGGCGGGTCTTGGCGTCGGGTTCTGGAAGGGGCCCGACGATCTTCGCGCCAACTGGCGCGAAGACCGGCGTTGGACCCCGAACTGGTCGGACGAGCAGCGTGCTGAAGGCTATGCCGGGTGGCGAAAGGCCGTGCAGCGCACGCTGGACTGGGTCGAGTTGCCCTGAGAATGGCCGCACGCAGGCGGGTGCTGCCCGGCGCGCTGGTTGCGCTGGTCGTGGTGGCCGCTGTCGGCTGGGCGTGGTGGCAGCAGGCCGGGCGGTCTTCGCAAACGTCGGGACCCTCGCCGACATGGACTCCGCCACCGCCGAGCGTGGCGCCACCGGACCCAGCCTATGGCGAGGCCCGCCGACTGCTCGAGGCGTTGCCGGTCAAGGGCTGGGATCGTGAGAAGGACTTCAAGCGTCACCGGTTCGGCGAGCGGTGGAGCGACGACGTCGACGTCGAATTCGGCCACAACGGCTGCAATACCCGCGACGACATCCTGCGCCGCGACCTGACCCAGATCGAACTCAGACGGGGCACCTGCCTGGTACAGCGCGGCGTCCTGCATGACCCGTACTCCGGGCAGACCATCGCATTCCAGCGCGGCCCGGAGACGTCCGATGCCGTGCAGGTCGACCATCTGGTGTCGTTGGCCGACGCCTGGTACAAGGGAGCGCGGACTTGGGGCGACAGCCGCCGTCGGAATTTCGCCAACGACCCGCGCAACCTGCTAGCGGTCAGTGCCCAGGCCAACTTTGACAAAGCATTCCGCGACGCCGCCGGCTGGCTGCCGGCGAACGCCGCGTTCGAATGCGAATTCGTGGCCCGTCAGATCACCGTCAAAACCGCTTACGGACTGTGGGTTTCACCCAACGAGAAGTCCGCCATGTATCGGGTTCTGCGGCACTGTTGACCGTGAAACTCAGTCGGTCTCACCGAGGATGCCGTAGATCTCCTTGCGGGCGCTGTTGATGATGTCGACGATGCGCTGCTGCTGCTCGGGCGTGGCCGCCTGGCCGGCCTGCGCGACGGCACCGAACAGTTGGCCGGTCGCGGCGCGCAGGTTGATCTGCCCCGGGTCGGCGCCGTCGGCGATCTGCTCCCACGGAGGGGTCTCGATCGTCTCGGCGACCCCGCGGCCTTCGTCGGTCAGTTCGAAAAGGCGCTTCTTGCCGTCGGTTTCGGTGCCGGCGATCAATCCCTCATCGACCAACATCTGCAAGGTCGGATAGACCGATCCGGGACTGGGGCGCCACAGCTGCTGACTGCGCTCGCCGATCTGTTGAATGATTTCGTAGCCGTGCATCGGGCCCTCGGCCAGCAGGGCCAGGATGGCCAGTCGCACGTCGCCGCGCCGGCCGCGGTTGCCGCGCCGGTGTCCACGGTGGCCGCCCGGGCCGAAGCCGAAACCGAAGCCGGGGCCGCCGGGCCCGAAACCGGGGCCGAACCCCGGACCGAACCCGTGCCGGAAATCCGGGCCGAATCCGGCGGCGTGCTGGCTGGGACCGAAGCCTAACGGCGCGCAGTGCTCGGCGGCGTGGTCGCGCAACTGCCTGCGAAACTCGCGCCGAGCCTGCCGGCGCGCGATATGTGCGGCGCGGCGCTGATGTGGCGTCGCGGGACCGAAACCGAATCCGACGTGCTGTTCGGCATCTTCTGGGCATGGTCCGCCGGGCGGACCGAAAGGAGTGTTCATGCGTACCTCGTTGCGTGGAAAAGGGGAGCGCCATTCACTCCCGATACATAAACGATATATCGGGAACTATCGGGATGCAACGGCAACGTCGGACGGACCAGGGCAGGGTGGGGCAAGCAAGGCCAGCCGATTGCGTCGCAGGGAACACAAGCTCGGCGTACTAGCTCGGGGGGAAGAACCCGCCCGCATTCGGTGGCGGCCACGGCATCGGAGGTGGCGGGAAATAGGGACCGGGCGGCACGACCTGAAACCGCGCCAGCTCACGCTGATGCCGTTCGGCCAACACCGCTGCCAGCACCAGTTCGGGCGGGGCATCCGGGGGCGGTGGTGGCGAGATGTGGGCGAGTACATCACCGGAGATCCGGTAGGCCATCATCTGCCGGGTGTGCGGGTCGAGCTGCGCGGCCCGGCCCAGGAATTGCCTTGCCAGTTCGGCAGATTCGGCCCGCAGGCCAGACAATTGCAACGTCGAGGCCCACCAGGCCAGCCCCGGCGGCATCATGGGCGGCGGCGTCGCAGCCGGCGCACGTTCGCTGATCACCACGGTGCCGGCGAAGATGTCGCCCAGGCGTTTTCCGCGCGGTGACAGCAGACTGCAGATCACCGCCGGGCTACCGGTCAGTCCCCAGATCTCGACAACTGACGCCAGCGCCCGAAAGAGTGCCTGCCGGAAGCGTTCCGGGCCGCCGTCATCGGAAACCACCCGCAGTCCCATCGCCATCTTGCCCAGCGACCGGCCCCGGGTGACGGTCTCCATGGTGACCGGGTAGCCGACCAGGAGCAGTACGGCGAAGATGATCATGATGGCCGTGGTCAAGGCGTCGTCGAACCGGCCGAGGGTGGTGGCCCACAGCACGATCGCGCACAGGTACCCCACGATCACCACGGTGATGTCGATCAGTGCGCTGACCGCGCGCACCGGCAGCTGCGCGATCGCGATGTCGAGGACGACGGCGTCGCCGGTCACCAGCTCGGGGCCGCGGTTCGCCATAGCTCAGACGCTACTCGCCGAACCGGTCTCATCGAGACGCTCGCGGCCGTGCCGGGGCGTGGACCTGCATCGCCCGGCTTCGCCGTGCTCGCAGTCCTCGCTGTGCTTGATGGCGCGGACCTGCATCGCCCGGCTTCGCCGTGCTCGCA
>NZ_JRMM01000190.1:0-6092 GCF_000972905.1 Mycobacterium sp. UM_Kg27 | reverse complement strand
GCATGAAACCGGCGGTTCAGCGAGGCTCGACGGAGGAGAGGCGAAGCTGGGACCGCCGCATGAATCGGGATGGTCCGACGACTCAGTCACGAGATGGTCCACACGGCTGCATGCGTGCCCGCCACCGACACCGTGGGATACAGCAGCGCGGCGTTGATCTCCCCGTGCGTGCACAGCGAGGTCGGCACGTGTACCGAGTTCAGCGACGCCTCCGGCAGGATCAACACCGACGATCCCGCCGCGACGCAGTCCGCGCCCAGTCCAGGTATCGGCGTCGAGGGTCCGGCGATCAACATCAGCGGTCCGCCACGGGCTTTGGCGTCGTCGCGGTACTGCGAGGCGACCGCGTCGACCGACAGGTTAAGCACCATGGAGCCGGCGCCGGTGAACGCTTTCGGGTCGCCGAGGGCCGTCGGCGCCAGCGGCACGCCGTCGGCCCGGTAGGCCGCCACGCCTTGGGTGGTGAGCTGCAGACCGGTGTCGCCCGGATTGACCGGCGCCAGCCCCACCGGGAACGCCGCGGGGTAGGCCACCGTGGTGTCCTTGATCCGGTCGGCCGGCGAGTAGACATACATCCCGCGCAGCGCGCTGCGCTCCTTGAGCGGACCCAAACAGACGGTCCCGTTGAGCTGGTCGGGTTCCTTGGCCGACAGCGGCGTCGGCACCAATTCCCCCAGCAGCCGGCAGCTGCCCAGCCCGGTGGCCTCGATCGGGTGCGCCGGGGTGCCGTACACCCCGAACCGCAGTTCACCGGCGGCGGCGTGCGGGGCATCGGCATCGGCGACCCGGGCCTTGACGTCGACCAGCGCGTAGTCGACTTCCCACCGCAGGTTGGACAGGGTCATCTCCCAGCCCAGGATGGTGCGAGCCGAACCGATCGGGGCGCTGTGGGCACCGTAGGGGCCGGCCGTGCCGGAACCCGAGCAGGCCGCGGCACAGGCGACGGCCAACGCTGATGTCAGCGCGATCAGACTCCGCACAACCGTCCTCGGAGAGTTCAGTCCAGGCCCAGCTCGGCCAGGCCGAGCACACTGCGATACGGCACGCCTTCGGCCTCGATGGCCTCGGCCGCGCCGGTGGCACGGTCTACCACGGTGGCCACACCGACCACCTTGCCGCCCGCCTCACGCACCGCGCGCACCGCGGTCAGCGCCGACCCACCGGTGGTGCTGGTGTCCTCCACCACCAGAACCGGTTGGCCGGCCACGTCGAACCCTTCGATAAGGCGTTGCATGCCATGCGCTTTCACTGACTTGCGCACCACGAATGCGTCGATCGGGCGACCCGGAGCGTGCATAACGGCGGTCGCCACCGGGTCTGCGCCCAGGGTCAGGCCGCCCACGGCCGCGTAGTCCCAGTCGTCGGTGAGTTCGCGGACCAATCGCCCGATCAGGGCGCCGGCGCGGTGGTGCAGGGTGGAACGGCGAAGGTCGACGTAGTAGTCGGCTTCGGCCCCAGAGGACAGCGTCACACGGCCGTGCACCACCGACAGCTCGCGCACCAGCGCGGCGAGCTCATCGCGTTCGTCGTTGTTAAGTGCGGCCACGGCCCCTCCCGAATGTGTTGGTCAGCGTGCGCGACAGCCCGCGCGGAATCAGCCGACTGACGGCTGTCAATGCCTTGTATTGCAGGCCCGGAACGCTGACCACCTCGCCGCGGGCGATGTCGGCCAAACTGGCCGCGACCACATCGTCGACCTCCATCCACATGAAGGATGGCAGCGTGGCCATATCGATTCCGGCGCGCTCGTGGAACTCGGTGTGGACGTATCCCGGGCAGACCACGTGGATGCCGACGCCGGTGCCGTGCAGTCCGCCTGCCAGACCTTCGGTGAACGACACCACCCAGGCCTTGGACGCCGAGTAGGTCGAACCGCGTCCGGACAGCAGCCCGGCGACGCTGGCGATATTGATGACGGTGCCGGCACCCGCCTCGATCATCGCGGGCAGCGCGGCGCGGGTCAGTTGCATCACCGCGGTGACATTGACGTCCAGTTGCGACTGCAGCAGGGCCGGGTCGGCGGTCCAGAACTCCCCGGACGTGCCGAACCCGGCGTTGTTGACCAGTACCCGCACCCCGGCGCGCAGCCGCTCGGCAACTTTGGCGCGGCCGGCAGCGTCGGCCAGGTCGGCTGGTAGCACCTCGACGGCACCGCCGTGGCTGCCCCGCAGTTCGGTTGCCAGCGCTTCCAGGCGTTCGACGTCGCGGGAGACCAGGACCAGGTCATAGCCATCGGCGGCGTAGCGGCGGGCATAGCCGGCGCCCAGCCCGGAGGTGGGCCCGGTCACCACAGCAACGGGGCGAGACATGACGGACAGCCTAACGAGGCTGTCAGCGCTGATAGTGCGCGGTCTGGCGACCGTTGCGACCGCCGGGCGCGTGCAGCACGTCCGAGGAGCTCTCCCGGCTGGTCCGGCGGCGCTGCTGCGGTTCGGCAGCCGAGGGGGCGTTGCCCGGTGCCGGCGCGGCTGCTCGCGACGCCGGCGGGAGCTGCGCGGACTCGTTCTCGTCCCCGCCCTCAGCAGCGCCCGACGACCCGAGCGGACGGCTGGGTTGCCCGTTGCGGCGGCCGGTTGCGGCGGCTCCGGCTTCGGCGGACTGCCGCCGTGGGCTCGGCGGCAGCACCCGCAGCAGGTCGTTGAATTGGCGAACGCTGCGCAGGCCCTCATCCCACTGGGCGCGGGTGCTGGTGATGGGCATGCTCACCAGGGTCCAGTTCGCCTCGTTCCACATAACCTCGGCACAGTCCGGAGCGGTGTGGGCGAACGTGACCATCCGCCGGTCGCAGGCTCGGCGCGCCGCGTCGAGATTGGTGGAGTACACCATCCGTGGGCCGATCGCTCCGAGCAGCCAGATGTCGTTCTCCCGCGGTTCTTTGAGACCCTTGAGCCGCACGTCGACGACGACGTTGGTGCTGACCTTGCGGTGCAGGGCGATCACGGTCGCCACTTCGTCCAGGTCAAAGATGTAGACGGCCTCGCCGCGGATCTGGCCGAGCACCACGTTGCGCACCGGCGCCTCGCCCACCGTCGACATCACGCCGCGCTTCCAGCGGTGGAGGATCTCGGCGGATTCCGGCTCGAAGTCGAAACCGTGCGAACGGGCCCAGGACTTACGGCGCCGGCTACGGCCGCGCCGCTGGTCGATGTCCACGTACAGCAATACGGCCGCGCCGACGAAACACAGCGCGGACAGCGTGAACCAGAGCGGGACCATTGGGCCTAGCGTATCTGTTCTCGGCCGGGACTGACGAACGTCCTCAGGTCACAACCCGGTATCACCGCGGCGTTAGGGCGTCACGACCTTGTTCGCAACGATGTGCATGGAGCCGTTGCCGGCCGTCGAGACGTACACCTGGTTCTGCTGGAACAGCCAGTTGCCGGTGTTCATCGAGGTGCCGGACACGATCGTCGGGCTACTGGCGGAGGTCGGATCGACCGTGTAGTCGTAGAGCAGCGTACCGCCCTTGGTGGGGTCGCCCGTGTACACGCTGACCTGCTGGCCGGCGGCCAGAACCTCCCCCGCGCTTCCGTTCGTCAGGCTTACCGGGATCGTCCCGTTCACCCCACCGGAATCCATGACCGATCCGACCTGGGTGGCCGTTTTGCCGCCGTCGAAGGACACGTACAGCGTCGAGTTCGGCGAGCCGTCGACGGTGACTCCGCCGGTCAGCGGGTCGGCGCCGAAGGTCAGGGTGCCGTCCTTCTGGTCGATCAGTACACCGTCGCCGAGAGCACCCGGCAGCGCTGTGGTCGGGATGCTGTCAGGGGTCGGCCCGGCTGCGTTCGCCCCGATGCCTAAGACGCCGTCGGCGTTATCGCCGAGGTAGGAGCTGATATTCCACCCGGTGAACAGTGCCGACATACTGACCGGGAAGGCGAACAACACGGCATCGACATCGGTCGTACCGGTGGTGACGGTGGCGCCGGCGGCGTCGGTGAACGTGACCGTGGTGGGCAGTTCCGCGTAGACGTAGTCCACCGAATTGCCGAACTGACCGATGTTGATGCTGGTGGGCAGGCCGGTGATCCCGAACGGGTTGATGTCCCAGATCGGCATGACCAGACCAGCCGAGCCGGTGTCGACCAGCACTGACGACTCCGGTCCGCCACCCACCGAGACGTTCACCACCGGTTCGGTGCCGCTGCTGACCTCCAGCGGGACCGTGAAGGTGTCCGCGGTGGTGGCGTCCGGGCCGAACGCGGCAGCGCTGCCGGCCACGCTCGCATCGGCGGCCCCCCGAAGATCCACTGGTCAAGCTCGTTGATCGGGGTGTAGACGAGGCTCTGGTACCAGCTGTCGAACATGGTGTCCAGCGAGGACAGCGCGAAGCCCGGACCGGTGTCGGCAGCGATGCCGGGGTCGAACCCGCTGAGGGCGTCGATGATGGGTTGCAGCAGGTCATCGATGTCGGCGTGTGCTGTCGGCACGGGAGCTCCCAGCGCGAGAAACGCCCCGACCGCCGTGGTCACGCCGATCATGCGTCGACGAGCTGCCATCTCCGAAACCTCCCGCGTGAGGTCACGGACACCCGCTGAGCCGTAACCAACCGGGGTCAGCTAAACCACCCAGGGGCGTAGAACACCAGGGGTTTCAGCCAAGAAAGCGCCAAACAACGCTTGGCCGGCAGACGGGCTCCCGGCCACTACCTCATCACGGTTGAATGATGGGGGTGCCACCCACGATGGTCTGCCCGACGCCATCCGGGCTGTACGAGATGTAGACCGGCTCTTGGGCGAACAGCCAGTTGCCGGTGTTCATACCGCCGCTGGCGATCACGGTCGGGCTGCGCACCTCGCCGGGCTGCGTGCCCACCGTGTAGGAGTACAGCGGAGTTCCGTCCTTGGTGAACACCTCAATGGTCGTCCCGCTGGGCAGCTGTCCGTTGGCGGTCGGGCTGACGCCGGCAGCGCTGAGCACCGAGGTCGGCATGGTGCCGTACACGCCGCCGGAGTCGATCACCGCCCTGACCGTCGAGGGCGCCTCGCCGTTGATGCTCACCTTCAGATCACTGGTGGGGAGTGTCCACGGCGCCCCCTGGATAACCGTTCCGCCCTCCAGTGGGTTGTCCCCGAAGACCAATCTGCCGCCCGGCTGGTCGATCAGCACGCCGTTGCCCAGAGTGCCCGGCAGGTCGGCGGTCGGAATGTGGTCGGGAGTGGGTCCGAGCGCGTTCGGTCCGATCCCCAAGATGCCGGTGGAGGAACCGGCCAGGTAGTCGTAGATGGACCAGGAGCCGAAGGGATTGAGGTCCGCCGGGAAGGCGAACAGCACCGCATCCACCGTGGTGTCGGCGGTCAGCGTGTCCCCGTCCACGCCGGTGAAGGTCACCGTGGTGGGCAGCTCTAAATAGAAGTAGTTCAGCGCGCCGCCGAACTGACCGATGTTGAAACCGGTCGGCAGACCGGTGATGCCGAACGGGTTGATGTTCCAGATCGGGATGACCAGTCCGGCAGCACCGGTGTCGACCAGCACCTCGGTCTGCGCGCCGCCGCCCACCGAGACATTGATCACCGGTTGGGTGTTGAGATTGACCTCCATCGGGACGGTGAAACTGTCCGGCAGATTGGCACTGTCCGGGCCGTACGCGACGGCACTGCCGGGCAGGCTCTCACCGAACAGCCATGGCGCGATGCTGTTGAGGGGGTTGTAGATGAGGTCCTGGTACCAGCCGTTGAACAGGGTGTCCAACGAGGACAGCGCCGCACCCGGATCGGTGTCGGCGGCGATGCCCGGGTCGACCCAACTGATCGCGTCGATGAGGGGCTCGAACAGGTCGTCCCAGTCAGCCTGAGCGGCCGGGGCGGGCGCGCCCAGCGCCAGGACCGCACCGACGGCCCCTACGGCGCCCACCAGGCGATGGCGACGAGCTGACATGGCTACCCTCCGGATGAACAACGGCGTAGGAACACACCGGAATCTCTCAGTAACCGCAAGGCTAACTGATCAGGTTCACCACCGCACCCGCAAAGGAGCGCCGTCCGGCGACAAGGCCCCCCGGACCTGGGCGGGTTCACATGGTCGTCGCAACACTCTCGATGAGAGGTTGCGGCGACCATGTCGTTTTCGGAGGACTGTGCGCGGTTCGGTGA
>NZ_JRMM01000189.1:0-6114 GCF_000972905.1 Mycobacterium sp. UM_Kg27 | reverse complement strand
ATGTGTATAAGAGACAGCTTCTTGGCGATCTGGGAGAACATCACGGTAAAACTCCTTCCGCTAGGTTCTCCCAGGCATATCCGCGTCGGCGGATTTCAAAACCTCAAAGATTCACACTTCGAAGCGGTAGCCCATTCCCGCCTCGGTGAGCAGGTGTTTGGGGTTTGAGGGGTCGTTTTCGAGTTTGCGTCGCAACTGCGCCAGATAGACCCGAAGATATTGGGTCTCCTTTGCGTATGCCGGGCCCCATACCTGGGTGAGCAACTCGTCGCGGCCGACCAGCTTTCCCCGGTTTCGCACCAGCATCTCCAGCATGCCCCATTCGGTGGGAGTCAGGTGAACCTCACGGGAGTTCTTGGTGACCTTCTTGGCTGCCAGATCCACGGTGAACGAAGCGGTTTCCACTATTGGCTGGTCGGTTTCGGCGGTTGCGGCGTTGCGCCGTGCGGCGGCGCGCAGCCTCGCCAGGAATTCGTCCATTCCGAACGGCTTGGTCACATAGTCGTCGGCGCCGGCGTCGAGCGCCTCCACCTTGTCGGCCGAGTCGGTGCGAGCGGACAGCACGATCACCGGCACCGTCAGCCAGCCGCGCAGCCCGGCCAGCACTTCGATGCCGGAGATATCGGGCAGCCCGAGATCGAGGATCACCACGTCCGGGCGCTGCTCGGCGGCGGCGCGCAGGGCACCGGCGCCGGTCGCCGCGGTGACGACTTCGTAGCCGCGTACCGACAGGTTGATCTTCAGCGCGCGCAGAATCTGCGGCTCGTCGTCGACTACCAGGACCCGTGTGCTCATCAGCTCTCTCCCGCCGGTGCGGCCAGGTCTACCACCATGGTCAACCCGCCGCCTGGTGTCTCTGTCGCCGAGATGGTGCCGCCCATCGCCTCAGTGAAACCCCGTGCCACCGAGAGTCCGAGACCGACGCCGCTGGTGTTATCGCGGTCGCCGAGGCGCTGGAACGGATCGAACACGTGCGCTTCGCCGCCCCGCGGCAGTCCGCGTCCCTCGTCGGCGACGTTGATCAGGACGCGGTCGCCGACTTGGCCGGCTGTCACCCGCACCACGCTGTCAGAGGCGTAGCGCAACGCGTTGTCGATAACGTTGGCAAGCACGCGTTCCAACAAGCCGACATCGGCCATCGCCACGGTCGGGCCCACTTCGACCTTCACCTGGTCGAGGCCGCGCCCGAAGGTGTTGCTGTGCTTGCCAATTCCGATCAGCGCGCGCTGCACCACCTCCTCCAGATACACCTTGGTCAACTTTGGCCGGATCACACCCGCGGCCAGTCGCGAAGAGTCGAGCAAATTGCCCACCAAGCCGGTGAGCTGGTCGACCGATTCTTCCACGGTGGCCAGCAGTTCGGCGGTATCGCCGGGGGAGAAGTCGACGTCGTCGGCACGCAGGCTCGACACCGCCGCCTTGGCCGCGGCCAGGGGGGTGCGCAGGTCGTGGCTGACCGCCGACAACAGGGAACGGCGCAACTCGTCGGTCCGCATCACCGCGTCGGCCCGGCCGGCCTCGGCGGCCAATTCCTCCTGGCGGACCAGTCCGGCGGCTTGGCGAGCCACCACCGACAGCACCCGGCGATCGCGCGAGGCCAACTGTCGCCCGACCATCAGCATCCAGAACTCGTCGTCGCCGACGTCGATCGCGGTGTCCGCGAGATCTACCGAGGTGCACGGATTTTCGCCGACGGAGGCGACGACTTCCGGAGTTGCACTGCTGGTTGGGACGCGGACCAGGCTTACCGCTCGTTGTGCGTAGGTCTCGCGTACCCGCTCCAGCAGGGTGTCCAGGTCCGCGCCGCGCAGCACGGACCCGGCGAACAGCGTCATCAACTCCGCTTCGCGGGACGCGCGGCCGGCTTCCCGGGTTCGTTTGGCTGCGCCGTCGACCAGGGCCGCCACGGCGATGGCCACCAGGAGCAGCACGACTTCGGTCACCGCGACGTCGTGCTCGGCAATGGTGAAATCACGCCGCGGAGCGAGCACGAAGTAGTTGAGCAACACTCCGGACAGCAACGCAGAGAGTACGGCCGGAGCGATACCGCCGAGCAGGGCAACCAGCAGCACGCCTACGAAGAACAGCGCGCTCTGTCCGGCGTCGAAGTATCGGTCCAGCCAGCCCACCATGATCGCGCACATCAGGCACGGCACGACGACGGCGGCCAGCCACGAAGCCGTACGTCGCTCCCGCGGCGAGATCGACACTCCGCGGAAACTCGGCTTGGCGTCCTCGTAGGTGACGATGTGGACGTCGATGTCGCCGGACTGCTGTACCACCGCCGCACCGACACCCTCGTCGAGGATGCGGGCCCAGCGGGAGCGGCGCGAAGTGCCGATCACCAACTGGGTGGCATTGACGTCGCGGGCGAAGTCCAGTAGCGCGGCCGGCACATCGTCGCCGATCACGGTGTGCAGCGAGGCGCCCAGGCTGATCGCCAATTGGCGGATCTTGC
The DNA here is from genome assembly GCF_000972905.1 of Mycobacterium sp. UM_Kg27. NCBI lineage: Bacteria > Bacillati > Actinomycetota > Actinomycetes > Mycobacteriales > Mycobacteriaceae > Mycobacterium > Mycobacterium sp. UM_Kg27. Next base: position 3,656 of record NZ_JRMM01000189.1, on the reverse strand, counting down.
CCACCCGGGGTGCCGGCGCACCTGAGAGCCCATCGCCGCCCAGGACATGCAGCACCAACAGGTCACCGCCGGCCTTCGACGCGATTCGGGAGGCACGCCGGACCAGGGCCTCGGACTCCGGGCCACCGGTCACCGCGGCGACGATGCGTTCCCGTGCCTCCCAGGTCTCGGTGATCTTCTTGTCGGCGCGGTAGCGGGTAAGCGTCGCGTCCACCTGCCCGGCCAGCCACAGCAGTGCCAATTCCCGCAGCGCCGTCAGCGTCTCGCCGCGGAAGTAGTTGGCCAACGCCGCGTCGACCTTTTCCGGAGGGTAGACGTTCCCGTGCGACAGCCTGCGCCGCAAAGCTTCCGGTGCGACATCGATGAGTTCGATCTGTGCCGCTTGGCGTACGACCGCGTCGGGGACGGTGTCCTGCTGGGTGGCTCCGGTGATCTTGGCGACGACGTCGCTCAGGCTCTCCAGCTGTTGCACGTTGACGGTGGAGACCACGGTGATTCCGGCGGCGAGCAGTTCTTCGATGTCTTGCCAGCGTTTGGGATTGCGGCTGCCCGCGGGGTTGGTGTGCGCGAGATCGTCGATCAGAACCACTTCCGGGTGGCGGGTCAGCACCGCGTCGACATCGAGTTCCCCGCCGGGCTCGCCGACGGTCTCGATGCCCTGCAGCAGTTCAGCGGTCTTGCTGCGGCCGTGGGTCTCGACCGCGGCAGCCACTACATCGGTGCCACGGTCGGTGCGGCGGTGCGCCTCGCCGAGCATCGCGTAGGTCTTGCCGACCCCGGGCGAGGCTCCGAGGTAGATGCGGAGTTCTCCCCGCTCGCCGCGCTGGTTCACCAGACTCACCAGACCATCATCGCGGCAACCGAGGGCATCAGCCAGCGACGACAGGCCGGGCCATCACAGTCGGTTTGAACCCATACCTGGGGTTGCTCAGGCCGGCCCCGCTGCGGCCGGCCGATGCCACTCCAGGCACGCCGGCCCCCACGGTGTTGACCGTGCTGCCGGCTTCCTCGGCCTCGGTCCAGCCGTGGCTGACCAGGGTGGCAGTGCTCTCGGGGATCGAAGTGGCCGTTGTCGGGACCGCTGCCGGCCAACTCTGAGGCACCGAGAGTCCGCCCACCGGGGCGGCCATGCCGCTGCCGGCGAGCACCGGGGCGCGGCCCAGGGGCGTCGCTGGCGGCGTGGCTACCGAGTCCACCAGTAACGGCGAAGTCACCGCCTCTGCCGCACCGCCGTGGGCGATGGCGATGGCGCTGGCGATACCGGCGAACGCGTGCCACGCGCCGGCGTTGGTCAGTGCCGAACTGTAGGTCTGAAGCCCGTTCCAGATGCCGATGTTCTGGGTCGAGTTGATGAAGTTGGACAGGAAGTCGGTCAGCCCGCCCTGGGCCGGCCCGGCGGCCAACGGCGCGGCCAGGGTCTGCATGGCGGTCGGCAACCCCGACACCAGCTGCGACAACCCGTTCTGTGCGCTGCCGGCCGAGGCCTGGGCGACAGCTGCACCCTGACCGGCGATCCCGACCGGGTTGGTGCTGGGAGCGGGTGAGCTCAGCGGCTGCAGCGTCCCGGCAAGCGCTGAGGAGGCCGCGTAGCCGTACATGGCCAAGGCGTCCTGGGCCCACATCTCGGCGTACTGCGCCTCCACCGCCGCGATTGCTGCGGTGTTGAACCCCAGGAAATTTGTCGCGACCAGCGCCGCGAACTGTGCCCGGTTGGCGGCGACCACCGCCGGGGGCACCGTCATCGCAAACGCCGCTTCGTAGGCGGCGGCCGATGCCGACGCCTGGGCGGCGGCGTGCTCGGCGGCGGCGGCCGTGGTGTTCAACCACGCCACGTAGGGCCGGACTGCGGCGGCCATCGCCGCTGCGGCCGGGCCCCGCCACTCTTCGTCGGTCAGCGTCGAGATCACTGACTCATAGGAGGCCGCTGTCGTGGCCAGCTCGGCGCCCAGCGCGTTCCATGTCGTGGCGGCAGCCGTCATCGGTGCGGCGCCGGCGCCCGAGTACATCCGAGTGGAGTTGATCTCAGGGGGCAATGCTGCGTAGTCCATGTCGTGGAAGTCCGTTTTCTCTAGTCGGTTTCGGCCAGGCTCGGTTGCCGCTAGACGATCGGCTTGCGCGGCATCACGACCGGCTTGACGCCGTAGCGAGGCCGGCCGAACCCGGGGCCACCACGATCGGAAGAGGCGACTGCCGGTGCCCCGGCAGGCATCGTGGCGGCGCCGTGCGGCTCGGTCGGAGTCGGGCCTGCCGCGACCAGCGGGCGCGGCTCGGCGGCCGGTGCGGCCTCGGCGGCCCACCCGGGCGGCGTTGACAGCTTGTTGAGGCCGTTGCCCTGGCCGGCGGCCCCGGCGACCGGTGCAGCGGTGGCGGCACCGGTCGTGCTCTGGGAGACCAGGTTGCCCTGGCTGACGCCCTCGACGTGGTGAATGACGCCGGACGGGTTGGTGATGAAGCCGGTGCCCAGGCCGGTGAATGCCGAGGCGGCGGAGCCGATGTTCGTGCCGTTCATCGTGGCCAGGATCGCGGAGTTGCTGGCGACTCCGCCCAGCCCGAATGTCGGGTCGGCGACCCCCGAGCCGGTGCTGCCCAGAGCGGAGCTGGCGGTGCCCAATCCGGCCGCTGCCGAGTTGGCGGTCTCGGTCTCCCCGTAGGAATCGGCGCTGACGCGCAGGGTGTGAATGAACATCTCCTGCATTGCCGCGGCCTGCGCGCTGATCTGCTGGTACAGAGTGCCGTAGGCGGAGAACTGGGCGGCCTGCAGTGCGGAGACCTCGTCGGCGGCGGCTGGGGCCAGCCCGGTGATCGGGCCGGCCGCGGCCGCGTTCTGGGCGTTCAGCGCCCCGGCGATCGTCGCTAGATTGCCGGACGCCGCGGCCAGCGCCCCGGGCTGGGTGGTCAGGAACGACATGACATCTCCTCGGCGGATACGAGCCGGACCCCAGCTGGGCTCGGTCACTGTCCACTGTTTCGTCGGACTCCCGACGGCCAGAGGTCGTTAACGAGTTCTTTACGGTCTCGCTCGGATTATTGACGGTTTGCTTTCAGGTCCAGCTGGAGCCCACCGCGGCGTCGGTGTGGGCCATGTTGTTGCCCGCCGACTGCACCTTCTGACCATGGGCGTTGGCCTGCTCGTAGATGACCTGGAAGTTCCGCCCGAGCGCGGTGATGAATTCCTGGCAGGCCACCGAGCCGGCGCCGCCCCAGAAGTCCCCGGCGGCGAGCACGTCGTGCACGATCGCCTGGTGCTCGGCCTCAAGGGCTGCGGCCTGGGCGCGAATCAACGCGCCGTGTGTGTCGACGTCGCCGAACTGGTAGTTGATAGACATCTGAATCATCGCTCCTTGTGTTAGCTACTCAAGATCTGCTGCGAGGCGGCTTCCTGCTGTTCGTACTGGTTAGCGTCTCGGATCAGTCCGTCGCGCACACCATGCAGCATGTTGACGATGTTGCTGAACGCGGTCTGCATCTGGCCCATGGTGTCGTAGGACGTGCGTTCGGCCAGCCCTCCCCAGCCGGAGCCGGAGATGCTGGTCGCCTGGAAATTTTCAAGCCCACATCCGCCGGGCTTCTGAGCCGTCCCGGTAAGTCCGGGGACTGATTTCCTTGAATCACCCCGCCTTCGGTGGGGTGTGCCTGTGATCGTAGTGAAGCGCTTC
>NZ_JRMM01000188.1:0-6226 GCF_000972905.1 Mycobacterium sp. UM_Kg27 | reverse complement strand
GCATCCAGCGCAGCGCACAGTCGATGATGTAGCGGCGCACTTCGTCGGAATCCGGGCCATCGATGTTGATGGCATTGCCCCACGGGTTATGTGCCCCCGACAGATACGGCCCGAAGCGGGGAAGGTAGTTGCCGGACGGACCCAGGTGGTTGAAGACGACGTCGATCAGTACCCCCAGGCCCCGGCCGTGGCAGGCATCGACAAAGCGCGCCAAGCCGTTCGGGCCGCCGTAGGGCTCATGCACGGCGTACCACAGCACCCCGTCATAGCCCCAGCCGTGCGTGCCGGAAAAGGCGTTGACCGGCATGAGTTCGACGAAGTCGACACCCAGGTCGACCAGGTGATCCAGTTTGGCGACGGCGGAATCGAAGGTGCCGGCGGGCGTGAAAGTGCCGACGTGCATTTCATAGATCACCGCACCTTCGACGGGCCGTCCCGCCCAGTCGTGGTCGGTCCAGGTCAGGCTCTCCTCGTCCCACACCGCCGAGCGCGCGTGCACGCCGTCGGGCTGGCGGGCCGACCGCGGATCGGGGAGAACCTGCGGGTCGTCATCGAGCAGAAACCCGTAGCGGGCATCGGGCGCCACGTCGAGCCTCGCCCGCCACCACCCACCGTCGGAACGGTCCATCGGATGCGCTACCCCGTCGACATCGAGACCCACGACTGCCGGGGTTGGTGCCCAGACGGCGAACTCAGTCATCGACACGCTCCAGCAGCACAACCGGCAGTTCGGCGCACAGCTCGACTGCTCGCACCATTCCGTTGTGGCTGGCGCCGGAGAGCGCGTCAGACCACGTCCCGGGGGGCAGCGGGAGAGCCGTATCGCCCCATCCGGTGCCCTGCAGGCGCACCGTCCAACGGCTGACCGCCACCACCACGTCGTCGCCCCGGCGAAAGGCCACGAGATGTTCTGACGCCGGTCCTGACGCCTGCACCGGGTGGTAGCCGCCGCGCAGGAAGCTGTCGGGACGGGCTCGCCGCATTCGCAGTGCCGCAACGACCACCCGCATTTTCGGGTGATGCAAGGCCTCCAGCGCTGCGCGGCGTGCGCCGTAGTCGACCGGCCGCCGATTGTCCGGGTCGACCAAGCTGTCATCGCAGAGCTCGGTGCCCTGATAGACGTCCGGGACGCCGGGGACGGTCAAGGACAGCAGTTTCTGCCCCAGGATGTCGCTGTCGATGTGCGGAGCGAGTTCGGCGACGAACTCGGTCAGTTCCTGCGCGATAGGACCATCGAGGATGTCGTCGAGCCACTGGTGCAGCGCGCCCTCGAACGCTGCGTCGGGATCGTGCCACGATGTCCGCCGGTCCGCCTCGCGAACCGCCTTTTCGGCATAGGCATGCAGTCGCTCGCGCACTGCCGTGCTCACTCGACCGTCGAGTGGCCACACCCCGAAGATGTTCTGCCACAGGAAGAGCCCGGTGGCCAGATCGGGTGAGGGAGCCCTCGATTCCCAACGAGCGACGAACTCCGCCCACAACGACGGCACCTGCGACAACACGCCGATGCGTGCCCTGACATCCTCGCCGCGTTTGGTGTCGTGGGTGGACAGCGTGGTCATCGTGTGCGGCCAGTGCCGAGCCCGCGTGGCGGCCCGATGATGAAACTCGGCCGAGCCCACACCGAAATACTGCGGGCTGCCGCCGACTTCGTTGAGCGACACCAGCCTGGCATCCCGGTAGAACAGGCAGTCTTCGGTCGCCTTGGCGGTCACCGCTCCGCACAGCTGTTGCAGCCGCACCGCTGCTTCCCCACCGTCGGCCAGCGCAGCCGCGAGCAGTGCAAGCGGCTCGTCGAGTTCTGGCTGCTGCGCCAGCGTATGTGCTAGCGCCACCGGCACTATCGTCGCCAACCCGGGATAGTCGCTGCGATACACCCCGATGTGACCGAGCAAGGCCACGATGGCATCGGACAACAGCGGATGCTCGGCGCCGGTAGCGCTCACCACACAACGACATAGCCGCGCCAGCTCGCTGCCCAGCGTCTCGGCAGCCGCGAGCTCCTTCTGCTCGGCCAGCAGGTTCGGCATCGCGCGGTAGTCGACACCGGCGGTTTCACACAGCTCGGTCAGCGCCGGCTCACCGTTGGGGTCGATGAACAACCCACCGATCTCCCGTAGTGCGTCGTAACCGGTGGAGCCGGCGACCGGCAGGCTGGGATCGAGCGCCTCGTCAACGGCCAGAATCTTTTCGATGACGATCCAGGCATCCGGTCCGATCAGCGCGCGCAGCCGGTGCAGATATCCCTGCGGATCCGACAGGCCATCCGGGTGATCGACCCGCACGCCATCGATGAGCCGAGCGTCGAACCAGCGCGCCGGCTCGGCGTGCCAGGCGTCGAAAACCGCTCGATCCTCCTGACGCAGGCCGGCCAACGACGTGATCGAAAAGAAGCGGCGGTAGCCACAGCTACCGCTGCGCCAGCCGACCAGTCGATAGTGCTGGCGATCGTGGACTTCGGCGCCGCTGCCGGCGCCGGTTCCGGGTGCGATCGGAAACACCAGGTCACCCAGGCGTAGGGACTCGCCATCCACGGTCAGGTCGGCAGTATCGCCGTCAGAGCCCAGTACCGGCAGAATGATTCGGCCGTCACCGAGGCTCCAATCGATGTCGAAGAACGCGGCGTACCGGGAGGATCGGCCGTGCTTCAGCACGTCCCACCACCATGGGTTCTGCTCCGGCCGTTGTACCCCGACGTGATTGGGCACGATATCGACGATCAGGCCGATGCCGCGGGCACGCGCGGCCGCTGACAGCCGCGCCAGCCCCTGCGCGCCACCCAGTTCCGCAGAGACGGTGGTCGGATCGACGACGTCGTAGCCGTGTGTCGATCCGCGCACCGCCGTCATGATCGGCGAGAGGTAAAGGTGCGAAATGCCAAGTGCATCGAAATAGTCGAGTAGATTCTCGGCGTCCGCGAAGGTGAACGTGAACCCGCTTTCTGCGCCCCGCAGCTGCAACCGGTAGGTGGACAGCACCGGGCTGGCCATGCGTCAGCGCACTTTCCGCAGGACGAGCAGCGAACGCCCCGGGACGGGCAGCTCGCCCCCAGGCTGCACGGCCTGCTCAGCCGGGGATGCCGGCTCCGCGGTGTCCAATTCGGTGGTCCATTCTTGGGCGTAATCCTTTCCGGGAACGACGAACTCGACCGTCTCCTCGTGCGCATTGAAGCACAGCAGGAACGAGTCATCCACCACTCGCTGCCCGCGCATGTCAGGCTCGCGGATCGCCTCTCCGTTGAGAAAGACCATGATGCACTTGTCGAAGCCGTTGTCCCAGTCGTCTTGACTCATCTCATGGCCGGCGGGGGTGAACCAGGCGATGTCGCCGATCTCGCCGTCGTGGCGTACCGGGCGGCCCTCGAAGAACCGGCGACGGCGAAACACCGGATGTTCTTTGCGAAGCTGCGTCACCCGGCGGGTGAAGGCCAGCAGATCGGCATTGGTCTCGGCCAGCGACCAGTCCATCCAGGAGAGTTCGGAGTCCTGACAGTAAGTGTTGTTGTTCCCCTGCTGAGTGCGCCCCAGCTCATCGCCGTGCGCGATCATCGGTGTGCCTTCGGACAGCAGCAGGGTGGCCAGGATGTTGCGCATCTGGCGGGCCCGTAGTTCCTGGACGTCCGGATCATCGGTGTGGCCTTCGACACCGCAGTTCCACGACCTGTTGTGGCTCTCGCCATCGGTGTTGTCGTCGCCGTTGGCCTCATTGTGTTTTTCGTTGTAGGAGACCAGATCGTGCAAGGTGAATCCGTCGTGGGCGACGACGAAGTTGATGCTGGCACCCGGCCGGCGCCCGGTGGCCTCGTAGAGATCTGATGAGCCGGTGAGCCGCGAGGCGAACTCTCCCAACGTCTCCGGTTCGCCACGCCAATAGTCGCGCACGGTGTCGCGGTACTTTCCATTCCACTCGGTCCACAGGCCGGGAAAATTGCCGACCTGATAACCGCCCTCGCCGACGTCCCACGGCTCGGCGATCAACTTGACCTGGCTGACCACCGGGTCCTGCTGAATCAGGTCGAAGAACGCCGAAAGGCGGTCCACATCATAGAATTCGCGGGCCAAGGTCGACGCCAGGTCGAAGCGGAACCCATCGACGTGCATCTCGGTCACCCAGTAGCGCAGTGAGTCCATGATCAGCTGCAGTGCGTGCGGATGGCGCGCGTTGAGGCTGTTGCCGGTGCCGGTGTAGTCCATGTACATGCTTCGGTCGTCGTCGACAAGCCGGTAGTAGGCGGCATTGTCGATTCCGCGGAAGTTGATGGTCGGCCCGAGGTGGTTGCCCTCGGCAGTGTGGTTGTAAACCACGTCGAGGATCACTTCGATGCCGGCTTCGTGCAGGGTGCGCACCATGGTCTTGAATTCCGCGACCGCTGCCCCCGGCTGCCGGCTTGCCGCGTATTGGCTGTGCGGGGCGAAGAACCCGAATGTGTTGTAGCCCCAATAGTTCCGCAGACCCATCCGCAGCAAGCGGTCGTCGTGCATGAACTGGTGTACCGGCATCAGCTCGACAGCGGTGACATTGAGCGACTGCAGGTGGTCGATGACGACCGGGTGAGCCAGACCGGCATAGGTGCCGCGCAGTTCCTCGGGGATAGCGGGATGGGTCTGCGTCATACCCTTGACGTGGGTCTCGTAGATGATCGTCTCGTTGTACGGGGTCTTCGGCGGTCGATCGGTTGCCCAGTCGAAGTACGGGTTGATCACCACGCTGGTCATGGTGTGCCCGAGCGAGTCGACTCTGGGCAGCGTCTCGGCCCGCGGCGGGTCGTCTCCGGCTGCCATGTCGTAGGAGAAAAGCGCCTGCTCGAAGTCGAAGTCGCCGGTGAACGCCCTGCCGTACGGGTCCAGCAACAGTTTGCTGGGATCACAGCGATGTCCGGCCGGCGGGTCGAAGGGCCCGTGTACCCGAAAGCCGTAGTTCTGTCCCGGTGACACCGTCGGCAGGTAGGCGTGCCAAACGTAGCCGTCCACCTCTTCGAGCGGTACGCACGTCTGCGCGCCGTCTTCGTCGATCAGGCACAGATCGACTCGCTCGGCGATCTCCGAGAAAAGGGCGAAGTTGGTTCCGCCGCCGTCGTAGCTGGCCCCGAGCGGCGCGCTGGCGCCCGGCCAGACGGTGTGCGAGGCCGGCGGGTTCTCGGCTGGATCACTGACCGCTGCGGTCCCCGTCGCCGGATTTCGGGTACTGCCCATGCTCACCCAATTTCGTCAGGAATTTCGATATTTCGATGCTGCGGCGCCGACCGGGTTGTGGCTACCCGCCTGCCGGCCGGTCAAACTATCGCCGTCTCCGACCCTACGGACCGGTTCGGTGCTGGCTGTTGAAATGCACCTCAGGCGGGTATAGGCGTGGTGTGGCGCCCGATGACCTACGCCGGCTGGCGACCGCGCACGGCGTAGCCACCGCCTACCGCAACGAACGGCGCGAGATGGTGCAGGTGGACGAAGACGTGGTGGTCCGGGTTCTTCGGCTGCTCGAGGTCGAGGCGCGCAGTGCGGCCGACCGCCGCCATGAGTTGGCCAGGCTGGATGAACGCGAGCGTGCGGGCGTTTCGCCTCCGACAGCCGCTGTGCGGGTGACCGGACGCCCCCTACCGTTTTCCGGAGCCGCCGCACTGGTGAGCGAGGGCGGCGAGCGCACCGCAGTGCGCGATGAACTGCCCGCCGATCTGTCGCCCGGCTGGTATCAGCTTCAGCTGCGCGATGGCCAGGAAGTCACGCTGGTGGCGGCTCCCGCCCGGGTGCCGCGGGCACCGCTCACCTGGGGATGGATGCTGCAGCTCTACGCGTTGCGATCCGCGCGCTCCTGGGGCATCGGGGACTTGGCGGACCTGCGGGACTGGGTGAGGTGGACAGCCGCCGAGCACGGCGCCGGGGCGGTGCTGCTCAATCCGCTGCACGCACCGGGACCGACGTATCCGGTGCAGCCGTCGCCGTATACGCCTTCGAGCCGGCAGTTCGCCAACCCGCTCGCCCTGTGCATCGCTGACCTCGCCGCCTACCAGCGCGCCGACTCGGCCACCCGGGCAGAAGTCGACGCGCTGCGGGTCGCTGCGGACACCGCACGAATCGACTACGACCTCGTCTGGGCCGCCAAGCGCGCGGCCCTGGAGTTGCTCTGGCGTTCTGAAGGGCGCCCCTGCCCGCTCGACGAGTCGTCGCGGACTCGGGCGTTGCGTGACTGGGCGACCTACTGCGCGCTGGCCGAACGCTGTCTCTTATACACA
>NZ_JRMM01000187.1:0-6233 GCF_000972905.1 Mycobacterium sp. UM_Kg27 | reverse complement strand
ATGTGTATAAGAGACAGCGCCACCACGCAACCGTGCTCGATATTGCAGGTGGCTCCCAGTTGTCGCAGGCCGGCCTGGTGCATGTCGAGCGGGCGCGAGCCGATCGCGTCACCGCCCGGTAGTGCGACCTTCGCCTTCAGACACCGGCCCACCAGGGGTCCCAGCACACAGACCGACGCCCGGAACTGGCGCACCGCGGCGAAGTCCGCGTCGTACTTGGGTTCGTCGGGCGAGGTGATACGCACCGTGGTGCCGTCGAGTTCGACATTGGCGCCCAGCCCGCGCAGCACCTCGGCCATCAGGGGCACGTCCAGAATGTCCGGGCAGTTGGTGATGGTGCTGGTGCCCTCCGCCAGCAAGGCCGCCGCCATCAGCTTCAGGACGCTGTTCTTAGCGCCACCGACGGCGACTTCACCGGACAATCGGTTACCCCCGGTAACCACGAAACGCTCACCCACTCGCGTCAGTGTAGTGACGACGCGAGCCCTGTCCCGACCAATCCGGGCTTCGGCCGAAGCGAGGATGGCACCGGTTCGCTCCCCCGGTACGGTTTGGGCTATGGCAGTGCACATCACTCGCGTTTACACCCGTACCGGCGACGACGGAACGACCGGCCTGAGCGATTTTTCTCGCGTACCCAAGACGGATCCCCGGCTGGTGGCCTACGCCGATGTCGAGGAGGCCAACGCCGCGATCGGTGTCGCGATTGCGCTCGGCCAACCCGCCGAGGCGGTGAGCGCCACGCTGCTGCGCATCCAGAACGACCTGTTCGACGCGGGCGCGGATCTGGCCACACCGGTCGCCGAGAACCCGAAGTACCCGCCGCTGCGGATCACCGCCGAGTACGTCGACCGGGTGGAGGCGTGGTGTGACGAATACAACGAACAGCTCGCCCCGCTCAACTCGTTCATCCTGCCGGGCGGCTCACCGCTCTCGGCACTGCTGCACGTGGCTCGAACCGCGGTGCGCCGGGCCGAGCGCTCGGCCTGGGCGGCACTCGACGCCTACCCGGACGGCGTGTCGGTGCTGCCGGCGAAGTATCTGAATCGGTTGTCGGACTTGATGTTTGTGTTGTGCCGAGTGGCCAATACCGACGGCGACGTGCTCTGGAAGCCAGGCGGCGAACGCACCGACGGTCCCGAAAAGTAATCGGCACCAATAACGTTCGCTTGGTCAGTAGCTCCGACGCCGGGCCCGCGGCGACGGGCGCGCCTCCAGCCAGGACAGGAAGGCGGTCCGCGCGCCGCGGTCCAGCGCTATCTCGAAGCCGGCCCGACGCTCCTGGGTGACATCGCAGAGTTCGAGCACCACGATCTCGTCGGTCATGATGTCGAATTCATCGCCCCGGGGGGCGCGGCGCGCCACCACGTCCACACCGCGTCGACTGAGCCGACGATCCGGCCACAGCCGCACGCTGGAAAGACGGTAGAAAGCCGCTTCACCGCCCCGATAGCGGACCACGCCATGACGCCAGCCATGGCCGCCCACGGCCGGAAGGTCGCGCATGATGGCGGCGGTACCGCCTTGCCGCAGCTTCCACAGCCGATAGCTCAGCGCGACAACCGCGCCTAGGAGAACGGCGACGAGCACGACCATAAAGATCATGGGCGTGCTCATCGGTTCACGCCTTTTTAGTCGATCACACCCAGGGCACGCAGCCTGGCCCGTCCCCGTGCAGCCATCTTGGGGTCGCTGGACTGGGCTTCGTGCCGTGCGGACGCCTCGTCGATCTCTGAGGTGAAGTCGACGGCCTCAGCCAGGATGCTGACCCCCTCTTCGGTCACCGACAGGAAGCCGCCGTGCACGGCGAGCCGCAGCTCGTCCTCTTCGACCCGGTCGACCCGCACCATGGCGTCGTCAACGAGCTCGGCAACCACCGGGATGTGCCCCGGAAGGATACCGATCTCACCGACGGTGGTCCGGGTGAAGATGAAGGTGGCCTTGCCGGACCACACCTTGCGATCGACCGCGACGATGTCGACATCTAGCTCTGCCATTACCCACCGCCTTTCGTCATCACCGGATTCCGGGTCACAGCTTGGCGCCCAGGCTCTCGGCCTTCTTGGCCAGGTCGTCGAGGCCACCGATCAGGAAGAACGCCTGCTCGGGCAGGTGGTCGAAGTCACCCTTGGTCAGCCGGTCGAAGGCCTCGATGGTCTCCTTCAGCGGCACCGTCGAGCCGGGCTGACCGGTGAACTGCTCGGCGGCCATCATGTTCTGGCTCAAGAACCGCTCGATACGCCGTGCCCGGCCGACCAGCTGCTTGTCCTCTTCGGACAGCTCGTCGATACCGAGGATGGCGATGATGTCCTGCAGGTCCTTGTAACGCTGCAGGACCCGGATGACCTCCTGGGCGACCCGGTAGTGGTCTTCACCGACGATGGCCGGGTCCAGAATGGTCGAGCTGGAGGCCAGCGGGTCCACCGCCGGGAAGATGCCCTTGGAGAACACCGCACGGGACAGCTCGGTGGTGGCATCCAAGTGCGCGAACGTCGTCGCCGGCGCCGGGTCGGTGTAGTCGTCGGCGGGCACGTAGACGGCCTGCATCGAGGTGATGGACCGACCACGGGTCGAGGTGATCCGCTCCTGCAGCTCACCCATCTCGTCGGCCAGCGTGGGCTGGTAACCCACGGCCGAAGGCATGCGGCCCAGCAGGGTCGAGACCTCGGAGCCGGCCTGGGTGAACCGGAAGATGTTGTCGATGAACAGCAGCACGTCCTGGCCCGCCTCGTCGCGGAACCACTCGGCCATGGTCAGGGCCGACAGCGCGACGCGCATACGAGTGCCCGGCGGCTCGTCCATCTGGCCGAACACCAAGGCGGTGTCCTTGAGCACGTTGGCGTCCTCGAGCTCGACCCACAGGTCGTTGCCCTCACGGGTGCGCTCGCCCACGCCGGCGAACACCGAGGTGCCACCGAAGTTACGGGCGATACGGTTGATCATCTCCTGGATGAGCACGGTCTTGCCCACGCCGGCGCCACCGAACAGGGCGATCTTGCCGCCACGCACGTAGGGGGTGAGCAGGTCGACGACCTTCAGGCCGGTCTCGAGCATCTCGGTGCGCGGTTCCAGCTCGTTGAAGGCCGGGGGCTTCCGGTGGATGCCCCAGTGCTCGAAGTCTTCGCCGTAGCCCGGCTTGTCGAGGCACTGCCCGAGGGCGTTGAACACGTGGCCCTTGACGTCGTGACCCACCGGCACCGAGATCGCGGCACCGGTGTCGGTGACCTCGGTGCCACGCACCAGGCCGTCCGTGGGCTGCATCGAAATGGTGCGGACTAGGTTGTCACCCAGGTGCTGGGCGACCTCCAGGGTCAACGTCTTGGCCAACTCCGAGAAGGAGATCTCCGCGTGCAGAGCGTTGAACAGCTCGGGCACCGCGCCCCGGGGGAACTCGACGTCGACGACGGGGCCGGTTACGCGCACCACGCGGCCGGCGGTTGTCTTGTCAGCGGTAACAGTCATTATCTTCTTCGCTTCCTAGTACTTACCGGGGGGCTTACCGAGAGGCGTCGGCGAGGGCATTCGCACCGCCGACGATTTCGCTGATTTCCTGGGTGATCTGAGCCTGGCGCTCGCGGTTGGCCTCAAGGGTCAACGCTTTGATCAAGTCGTCGGCGTTGTCGGTCGCCGACTTCATCGCGCGCTGGCGCGAAGCCAGCTCCGAGGCCGCCGAGTCGAGCAGCGCGGCATACACGCGGGTGGTCAGATACCGCGGCAGCAGCGAGTCGAACAGCGTGGTGGCGTCCGGCTCGAAGGAGTATAAGGTCCGGACGCCGGGATCTTCTGGTCCGACGTATTCCACCAGCATCGGGGCGATCCGACGCGCTTCGGCCGACTGCGACAGCATCGAGCGGAAGTCGGTCGACACGATGTGCAGTTCGTCGACGCCCAGGACACCGTCGGTGCCCGGGTGGTCGCCGTCGTCGTCGGCGCCGGCCAGGAATGCCTCAACCAGGGTCGAGGCGATCGTGGCCGCGTTCTCGTACGTCGGCTGCTCGGAGAATCCGGTCCAGGAGTCGGTGACCGCCCAGTTCCGGAACGAGTAGTAGGCCAGCGCCTTGCGGCCGACGACGTAGAGCACCGGGTCCTTGCCCTCCGAGCGGAGCAGAGAGAACAGTTCCTCTGCCCGGCGGAAGACGTTGGCGTTGTAGCCGCCACACAGACCACGGTCGGACGACACCACCAGGACTCCCGCCCGCCTGGGCTCGCTGCGCTCGACCAGCAGCGGGTGGTCCAGGGCCGCCTCGGCGGCCAACGTGGTGAGCAGCCGGGTGATCTCGTCGGCGTACGGCCGAGCCGTTTCCAGCCGGTTCTGCGCCCGGCCGATACGCGAGGTGGCGATCAGCTCCTGGGCCTTGGTGATCTTCTTGATCGACCCGGCTGAGCGGATTCGCCCGCGTAGTTCGCGAAGTGTGGCTGCCATAGCGGCGTTACTTCTTCTTCACCGGCGCGGCCTTGCGGACCTGCACCGCTTCCTTGCCGAGCTTGTCCTCGTCGAGCGCTTCAACGTGCTCGTCGGGAACCACCGAGCTGCCGTCCGAGGCGGCGAAGCCCTTCTTGAACTGGTTGATCACGGCAACCAGCTTCTCGCTGGCCTCGTCGGAGAGCTTCTTGGACTCGCGGATCCCGGTGAGGAGGTCGTTCTCCGAGGCCCGGATGTGGTCCAGCAGCTCGGATTCGAAGCGGCCCACGTCCTCGACCGGCACCGAGTCCAGGTGGCCTTCGGTACCCAGGAAGATCGAGACCACCTGCTCCTCGACGGGCAGTGGTGCGTACTGCGGCTGCTTAAGCAGCTCGACCAGGCGTGCACCACGCTCCAGCTGCGCCTTCGAGGTGGCGTCCAGGTCGGAGGCGAACGCGGCGAAGGCCTCCAGCTCGCGGTACTGCGACAGGTCCAGACGCAGCGAGCCGGCCACCTCCTTCATCGCCTTGATCTGCGCGGCGCCACCGACCCGGGACACCGAGACACCGACGTTGATGGCCGGCCGAACACCCTGGTTGAACAGGTCGCTCTCCAGGAAGCACTGGCCGTCGGTGATCGAGATGACGTTGGTCGGGATGTAGGCCGAGATGTCGTTGGCCTTGGTCTCGATGATCGGCAGACCGGTCAGCGAACCGCCACCCAGCTCGTCGGAGAGCTTCGCGCAACGCTCCAGCAGACGCGAGTGCAGGTAGAACACGTCACCCGGGTATGCCTCGCGGCCCGGCGGGCGGCGCAGCAGCAGCGAGATGGCGCGGTAGGCCTCGGCCTGCTTGGTCAGGTCGTCGAACACGATCAGCACGTGCTTGCCCGAGTACATCCAGTGCTGGGCGATCGCCGAGCCGGTGTAGGGGGCCAGCCACTTGAAGCCGGCGGAGTCCGAGGCGGGCGCGGCGACGATCGTGGTGTAGTCCATGGCGCCGCCCTCTTCCAGCGCGCGACGCACGCTGGCGATGGTGGTGCCCTTCTGGCCGATCGCGACGTACACGCAGCGAACCTGCTGGTTCGGGTCGCCCGTCTCCCAGTTCTTGCGCTGGTTGAGGATGGTGTCCACACAGAGGGCGGTCTTGCCGGTCTTGCGGTCGCCGATGACCAGCTGACGCTGGCCGCGGCCGATCGGGGTCATGGCGTCGACGGCCTTGATACCGGTCTGCAGCGGCTCGCTGACGCTCTGACGCTGAACCACCGAGGGGGCCTGCATCTCCAGCGGACGACGGGTCTCGGCTTCGATCTCGCCGCGGGCGTCGATCGGCTGTCCCAACGGGTTGACGACCCGACCGAGGAAGCCGTCGCCGACCGGCACCGAGAGCACCTCACCGGTCCGCTTGACCTGCTGGCCCTCTTCGATGTTCTCGAAGTTGCCCAAGATGACCGCACCGACGTTGTGCTCGTCGAGGTTCAGGGCCACGCCCAACACCCCGCCGGGGAACTCGAGGAGCTCCTGGGTCATCACCGAAGGAAGGCCCTCGACGTGTGCGATGCCGTCGCCGGCGTCGATGACGGTGCCGACCTCCTCGCGCGCGGTGTCGGCGCTGAAGGAGGTCACGTACTCCTCGATCGCCCCCTGAATGTCGTCAGAGGAGATTGTCAACTCTGCCATGGCTTTTCGTCTTCCTGCCTTCGAATGGGTATTGGGCTCTGAGACCTGGTAGGTCCGGGTCGGTCTTGATCAGTCGGGCAATTGCGTCTTGGCTGCGGCGAGACGCGACGACAGCGTGCCGTCGATCACCTCGTCACCTGTCTCTTATACACA
>NZ_JRMM01000186.1:0-6292 GCF_000972905.1 Mycobacterium sp. UM_Kg27 | reverse complement strand
GCCGCCGACTCCGGCGTGGCACGCGGATGACGCTGCAAAAACCACGCACTGAACTCCGCCACCGAAGCCCCGCTAGGCGGCCGCGACAATCGTTCGAACATACGTTCGATTATAGCTGAATCCACTGACAAGATGTGGGCGAAGCAGGGCGAGGGGGTCTAGCCAAGCTCCCAGACCGCGGTGACGGTGAAGCTCACGGTCTGCTGGCCCGGCTCGACCGGGGGAGCGGCGGCCATCGCGCGGGGCATCGGCATCCCGACCGGCGTCGGCGGCGCCTCGCCGGCGATCTCGGAGATTGAGATCACCTGACCGAGCCGCAGGCCCGACAATTGGGCGTACTGCTCGGCGCGGTCCCTGGCGTCGTTGAAGGCCCGCTCCCGCGCGCCACGCACCAGCGCCGAATCGTCCTCGATGGAGTAGCTCACCCCGTTGATTCGGGTGGCGTCGCCGCCGGCTCGCACGATCACCGCCAGCACCTGGGAGGCTGAATCGCGCTCAACCTTGACCCGGATGGTGTTGGCGGCCCGGTAGCCGGTGATGTTGGCCGACCCGCTGGCGTCGGTATTGCTGTACTGCGGCTGCAGGCTCACCTGGGTGGTGCTGATGTCCTTGCGGTCCACGCCGGCATCCACCAGCGCGTCGATCACCGCCTGCTGACGCTCGCTGGTCTGGTTCATCGCGCTGGTGACATCTGCGGCGACGAACTCGATACCCGCCTCGGTGGTCAGCGTGTCGGGAACCCCCTGGACCTCGCCGGTGCCCACGACGGTCACCTGACGCGGTATGTCCGTCCCGCCACCGCCCGGCGCGGCATCGCAGCCGGCCATCGCGAGGGCGACCACGCCTGCCAGCACCATCGTCATCGACCAGCGGAGAACCATCCGGGCACTGTGTGTCGGCATGCCTGGCACCCTATCGGAGTCGATGCAGACACCGGCGAAAAAGACTCATGCGGCACACTGAGGCGATGACCACCGCGCCGTCGCGAGTACTGTCCAACGCCATTGAGCCGTTCGCGGGCCAAGTGTACTTCTCCCCGGAGTGTCACCGCGGTTATGCGGCACTCGGTTTCGGCGCCAGCCCCGCAACAGCCGGCGGGGTCGAAATGCCGGACGGGCCGGCCTACTTCTGTAGTCGCGGTTCCGCGCTGGGGCAGGCGCCCGGCGACGTGATCGCCGCGACATTCGGAGTGTTCAATCCGGCCGTGGTCGTTCCCGCAGTCGGCTACGGCTGGAAGCTGACCGACGCGCCGACCATTCGGGCGGCGCGCACCGAAGGGGCGGTGGCGCAGCTGCGCCGGGTCTTGGGGGCAGCCCCCGACGGCATCGAGCGCGCGGTGGAATTGCTGCGCGGCGCTACGGATGGCCTCTCGGTGGCGGGCAAGCCGCTGTTCGCCGGGCTGGTTGCCGGTGGGCTGGTTGGTGAGCCGTTGACCGATGCTTGGCTGCTGGCGGACCAGCTCCGCGAATTCCGCGGCGACGCACACATCAACGCCTGGGTCGCAGCGGGATTCGATGCGGTCGAGATCGGGCTGATCACCGAGCTCTATCGCGGATTCCCGCCGCGCACCTACGTCCGGTCCCGGGCCTGGAGTGATGAGCAGCTGACCGCCGGCGAGGAGCGCCTGGCCGCGCGTGGCCTGGCTCGTGACGGGGTGCTCAGCGATGCCGGGCGCACCGCCCGCGAGGCGGTAGAGACTGCAACGGATGCGGCTTGTGCCCCGCTCATCGCCCGCCTCGGCGACGACTTGGGCGAACTGGTCGAGCTGGTCGGCGCGTGGTCGAAGCAACTGGTCGACGCCGGCGGCTTCCCGGCCTGAAGTCTAGGGCGTGACCAGGATCTTGCAGTGCCGGTCGGGATCGGCCAGGTCATCGAAAGCGGCACCCACGCCGTCGAGTCCGACCTCGCCGGTGATCAGCGGAGCTACGTCGATCCGGCCCTCGGCGATTTCCCGCAGTGATGCGGCGAACTCCTCCGGCTTATAGGCCAGGACGAACTGCACGCTGATCTCCTTGGCGATGCCGAAGAACGGGTGCACGGTGTCGGGTTCCATGCACACCCCGGCCACCACCAGCCGGCTGTGCACCGGCGCGCGCCGCAGCACGTCGTCGATGATCCCCGGCATGCCGACCGCCTCGAAGATCACGTTCGGAGTGACGGTGTCGAACGGCGACCCCTGCGCGGGGTCGAGAGTGCGATGCGCGCCCGTGGTCGTGGCAATGTCCCGCCGGACGGTCGAATAGTCAGCGGCCACAATGTCTTCCACGCCTGCGTTCCGCAAAGCTGCGACGATCGCCATCCCGATCGGTCCGCAGCCCAACACCAGCGCAGTCTCGCCGGCCACGATGCCGGATCTGTTGACCGCATGCAGGCCCACGGCCATCGGCTCGGTCAGTGCGGCATGGCGGGGATCCAGCCCGTTGGGGATCGGCACCAGCAGCGGAGCCGACAGCACCATCTTCTCGGCGTAGCCGCCCAATGTCGTGTTGGAGTAGACGATCGGTTCAATACCCTTGGCGGCCAACAAGGCCGGGATGGAGGTGACCGGCGTTCCGGCGGGAAAGGTCTCGGTTCCCGGGCCGGCCTGCAGCACGGTTGCGCTGAACTCGTGGCCCATGAAGATGTCGGCGTCCAGGTCGACCGATGCCCGCGAGGACGGGCTGCCGGACATGGCCTGCGTCGCGGCCAGTACTTGCTCGCCATGTGAGGCGAAGTGCAGGTCAGACCCGCAGATGCCGCATGCCGTCACTGCGACGAGCACCTGGCCCGGACCCGGGGTCGGCTCCGGCACGTCGTCGCGGTAGATCATCCGCCCGTTGCGCAGCACCGCCGCGCGCATCACTGTGCACTATTCGTGTCGGGGGGCGCGGACTCGGCCACATGCTCGACGACGGCGTTCGTGATCGCCTCGCCGACCCGGCCGAACAACGTGTCGCGCATGCCCCGGGCCCACTCGTGTGATGCCCTGGGTGCGGTCAGTTGGCCCCTGAAGTGCGGAATCACCTTGCGGGCCAACAGCTCGTAGCTGTGATAGGTGGCCTCGGGTGAGGCCCAGTCGTGCCCCAGGAACAGCAAGGTGCCGAAGCCGCCGGAGCGCTCCAGCAGGCCGGTGATGTGTTCGATCGCGTCATCGGGGGTGCCGATGCAGCTACTCCCGGCAGCGGCGTAGGCCTCGACGAACTCGGTCGGCGTCTGCGGTGAGCCTTCGACTTCGCTGGCCAGCGGTACGAACCCGGCCGCGCCGAAGTAGTTCGCGAAATCCTGCAGCCCGTAGGTGCAGTCGGCGATCGCCTGCTCCCGGGTGTCGGCGATGTGCATGATGCTCAGCACCCGCCAGTCGTTGCGGTCCGGTTCGTCGCGCCCGGCTTTCGCGGCTTGATCGCGCACCACTTCCCAGGTCTTCTCCAGAGCCGCAAACCCGCCCGGCACCGACATCGACAGCGACAGCAGTGAGGTGCCCAGCGCGCCGGCCAACCGCGGCCCGGACGGCGAAATCATGGCGGCCGCGGACACTTCTGGGTACGGCCAGGTGTAGGGGCGAATGTGCAGGGACGCGTCACGCAGGGTGAACCAGTCCGAATGCCGGGTGATCAGCTCACCCGGCTCGGCTCGGAACAGCGCCAGGATCGCCTCCAGGGACTCCTGCATCATCCGGCGCTGTTCTACGGGATCGATGCCCATCATGTGGGCGTCGGTGGGCAGCGCGCCCGGTCCGGCGCCGAACATCACCCGGCCGCGAGTCAGGTGATCCAGCAGAACCCAACGGTCGGCCACCATCAACGGGTGGTGATACGGCAGCGAAACCACGCCGGTGCCCAGCCGGATGTGCTTGGTGCGCTCCGCGGCCGCGGCGATGAAGACCTCGGGACAGGCGATCAGTTCGTAGCCGCCCGAATGATGCTCCCCGAACCAGGCTTCGTCGAAGCCTAGCCGGTCCAGCGCGACGACGCGCTCCAGGTCGTATTCCAATGCGACCGTGGGTGATTGACCCAACGCGTGAAACGGGGTGATGAAGACCCCGAAACGCAACGGCCGGGCGGTCACAGCTGCACCCCGCTCACGAATTCCAGCAGCTCCGCGTTGACCTCGTCGGGCCGCTCCTGCTGCAGCCAATGGCCGGCGCCGTCGATGATCACCTCGCGGTAGGGGCCGGTCACCAGCTCGGCGGCCCGATCGCGGCGGGTGAAGGCCAGCACCGGATCTGCCGACCCGGCGATGAACAGGGTGGGAATGTCGATGGTGGCGGCGGGTGGAGTGGTCATGATCTCCCAGTTGCGGTCGAGGTTGCGGTACCAGTTCAGTCCGCCGGTGAACCCGGTGCGGGTGAACTCGGCGACGTAGTGATCCAGTTCGTCGGCGCTGATCCAGTCCGGGCGCGCCGCCGGCTCGGCGAGTCGATCGATGAAGCCCATCGGCCCAGGCGCCGTCATCAGCAAAGCCGATTCGCGATCGCCTGGACTGAGGCTGCCCATCATCCGGCGCATGGTGCGGGCCGGATCGGAATCCAATTCCGCGTCGGCCACACCCGGCTGCTGAAAATAGAGCATGTAGAAAAAATTCTCGCCGAAGATATTGCGAAACGCCTCCGTCGGAGGAACCTGTGGGCGGGGCACCGGCGGCACACTGAGCCCCACCACGCCGGCCACCCGTTCCGGGTGCAGCTGCGCGGCGCTCCACACCACCGGGCCGCCCCAGTCGTGGCCGATCCAGATCGCACTCTGGGCGCCGACGTCGTCCAACAGCCCGACCAGGTCACCGGTGAGCGAGGCGATGTCATAGGCCGCGATTTCGTCCGGCCGTGACGAGCCGCCGTAGCCGCGCTGATCGGGGGCCAGAACGTGGAATCCCGCGTCGGCCAGCGCCGGAATCTGATGGCGCCACGAGAAGGCCAATTCGGGGAATCCGTGGGCCAGCAACACCACGGGGGCGCCACGCTCACCCGCCTCGGTGACCCGCAGGGTCACGCCATTGGTGTCGACAAAACGTTGAGTTGCTCGTTCGATTACGGGAGCCACCGTCACACCAAAGCACAACCGGGCCGCGATCGAACAGGGTTCCCGAGTCCGGCCAGGCAGGTTAACCGCAAGGGGCGGTAGCCTGAACATGCCCAGCTGCACGTATTGGAAGGATTTGGCCGCGTCCGGCCGATGTCTGATGAATCGCAAAAACGTGATCCGCACCGTAACCGCGATCGCAGTGGTGTTGCTGCTCGGTTGGTCGTTCTTCTATTTCAGCGATGACACCCGCGGATACAAGCCGGTCGACACCTCGGTGGCGGTGGCCCAGATCCACAGTGGCAACGTCAAAAGCGCGCAGCTCGACGACCGCGAGCAGCAGCTACGCCTGGTCCTGAAGACCCCGCTCACCAGCGTTGAGGCGACCGACAAAGCCGGCAAGGCGGGCAAGGCCGACAAGCCCGGCCGGTCCGAGAAGGTCGACAAGCTGATCACCAAGTACCCGACCGGGTACGCCGTTCCGCTCTATACCGCGCTGACGGCCAAGAAGGCCGAGATCAACACCGTGGTGAACCAGGGCAGCCTGCTCGGATCACTGCTGATCTACATGTTGCCGATGTTGCTGCTGATCGGCTTGTTCGTGATGTTCTCCCGGATGCAGGGCGGCGCGCGGATGGGCTTCGGTATGGGCAAATCCCGGGCCAAACAGCTGGGCAAGGACATGCCCAAGACCACCTTCGCCGACGTCGCCGGCGTGGACGAGGCGGTCGAGGAGCTCTACGAGATCAAGGACTTCCTGCAGAACCCGGGCCGCTACCAGGCACTGGGCGCCAAGATCCCCAAGGGCGTACTGCTCTACGGCCCGCCCGGTACCGGTAAGACGCTGCTGGCCCGTGCGGTTGCCGGTGAGGCGGGCGTGCCCTTCTTCACCATCTCCGGCTCGGACTTCGTGGAGATGTTCGTCGGTGTGGGCGCCTCCCGGGTGCGGGACCTGTTCGAGCAGGCCAAACAGAACAGCCCGTGCATCGTGTTCGTCGACGAGATCGACGCGGTCGGCCGCCAGCGCGGCGCCGGCATGGGCGGCGGGCACGACGAGCGTGAGCAGACCCTCAACCAGTTGCTGGTGGAGATGGACGGGTTCGGCGAGCGCGCCGGGGTCATCTTGATCGCGGCCACCAACCGGCCAGACATCCTCGACCCGGCGCTGCTGCGGCCCGGTCGGTTCGACCGTCAGATCCCGGTGACCAACCCCGACATCGCGGGGCGGCGGGCAGTGTTGCGGGTGCATTCGGCGGGCAAACCGATCGGCCCTGACGCTGATCCTGTCTCTTATACAC
>NZ_JRMM01000185.1:0-6344 GCF_000972905.1 Mycobacterium sp. UM_Kg27 | reverse complement strand
TGTGTATAAGAGACAGGTCATCACCCGGGTGGCGGACCGCAACATCGGCCCGTCGCCGCGCTTCCTTCTGAAAATGGACAGTGGCGTGGCCACCACACTGCTGTCCACGATCGCCGGCGCGACGATCACTACTGCGGGAGTCATCTTCTCGCTGACCATCGTCAGCCTGCAGCTGGCGAGTTCGCAGCTGTCGCCACGAGTGATGCGCTGGTTCATCCGGGACCGGCTCAGCCAGGTGGTGATCGGATTGCTGGTCGCGACCTTCGTGTACTGCGTACTGAGCCTGCCTGATCTCGATGGGTCTTCACCGGTCCCCGCGCCGCCGCTGACGGTGACGGTCGCGGTCGTGCTGACGATCGCCACCGTCATCACGATCATCGCGCACGTCGATCACCTGGCCCACCGGCTGGAAGTCGGACAGGTGGTGCGTGAAATCGCGGCCGAGGGCTCGATGGTGATCGACGCTGTCGCGGCCGCCGCTGCTCACGAGCAACCCGCCCACGAGGCCGACATGGAGGTTCCCCCGGACGCGTTGCGCTTGACCTCGCCCGGCAACGGTTGGGTCAGCCAGGTCGAACCCCAACGGCTGCTGGCTGCCATCCCCGCCGGCACCACCATCCGGCTGGACACCCGGGTGGGCGCCTACATCCACCTGGGCCAGCCCCTGGTCACCATCTGGCCGGTGCCGGCCAATCCGGATCGGGTGCGGCAGAAGCTGCCCCGGGCCGTCGTGGTCAGTGACAGCCGCACCATGCAGGAAGACGTCGACTTCGCCTTCCGCCAGCTGGTCGATATCGGACTGCGGGCACTCAGCTCGGCGATCAACGACCCGACCACAGCGGTGGAGGCCACGTTGCGGGTGGGCAGCCTGTTGCGCCGGGTGCTGACGGTGCCGCCGCGACCGCGGGCAGTGGCCGGCCCGGACGGGCGAATACTGTTGCGGCCCTGGGATCTCGACCCCAAGGAGTACATCGGGCACGGTTTCGACCAACTTCGCCAAGTTGCGCCCAGTCAGCCCCTGGTGGCGGCGGCGATCCTGCGGGTGCTGCGAATGCTGGTCGCCCACGTCAAGGAGTACGGCCGGCCGGAGCACCTGCCCGCTCTGCGTGAACAGACCGACCTGCTTCTGGAATCGCTGGAGATGACTCCGGGTCTGCACCCGCGTGATCTGGCCCGGCTCAAGGCGATCGCCGCCGACACCACCGATCCGGCCGACCACAGCCGCCGGCGGGCGACTCCGTAGCGCTATCTGACGTCTTCCTCGACGTCACCGACTGGACACCTGTGCTGGTCACACTGGTGTTGTGACCGGACAACTGATCGTCTCCGTCTCCGGGATCGGGGCGCACACCCTCGCCGATGCCGAGGCCTTCTGCGCGCAACTGGATGCCCGCGACGTACCGGTATCGCTGCTGGTGGCACCGCGACTGGGTGCCGACTACCGGCTCGACCGCGATCCCGGCACCGTCGAGTGGCTGGCGCAGCGGCGCGCCGACGGCGCGGCGATCGTGCTGCACGGCTTCGACGAGGCCGCCACCAAGAAACGGCGTGGCGAGTTCGCCACGCTGCCCGCCCACGAGGCCAATCTGCGACTGCTCGGCGCCGACCGCGTACTGGAACACCTGGGGCTGCGCACCCGGTTGTTCGCCGCGCCCGGCTGGACCGTGTCACCGGGCACGGTCAAGGCGTTGCCGCGCAACGGTTTCCGGCTCCTAGCCGGCTTGCACGGTGTCACCGACCTGGTGCTGGGCCACACCGTGCGGGCGCGGGTGGTCGGCGTCGGGGCCGGATTCCTCAGTGCGCCCTGGTGGTGCCGGATGGTGGTGGCCACCAGTGAGCGCATCGCGCGCCGCGACGGCGTGGTGCGGCTGTCGGTAGGGGCGCGGCAGCTGAGCAAGCCCGGCGTGGCCGAGGCCATGCTGGATGCGGTGGACACGGCGTTGGGCCATGGTTGCCGGCCGGAGCCCTACCGCTGGCCACTCCCGCCGGTCGATGTGGCCTCGGAGTTGAGCGCCTGAGTCGTTACCCTGGGACGCCATGAGCGGTAAGGCGGACGCCGACGCGATCGTCGTCGGGGCGGGTCTGGCCGGCCTGGTGGCGGCCTGCGAGCTGGTCGAGCGTGGTCAGCGTGTCTTGATCGTCGACCAGGAGAACAGCGCGAACCTGGGCGGACAGGCGTTCTGGTCCTTCGGCGGCCTGTTCTTCGTCGACAGCCCCGAGCAGCGCAGGCTGGGGGTCCGCGACAGCCACGAACTCGCGCTACAGGACTGGTTGGGCACCGCGGGATTCGACCGGGAGTGCGACCATTGGCCGCGCCAGTGGGCGCATGCCTACGTGGACTTCGCCTCGGGTGAGAAGCGCAGTTGGCTGCGGGCCCGCGGGCTGAAGCTCTTTCCGTTGGTGGGCTGGGCCGAGCGCGGCGGTTACGGCGCCATCGGGCACGGCAACTCGGTGCCCCGGTTCCACATCACCTGGGGAACCGGACCGGCGTTGGTGGAGATCTTCGCGAGCCGGCTGCGGGGCCGCTCGCGGGTCCGGTTCGCCTTCCGGCACCAGGTCGACGAGCTGGTCGTCGAGGGCGGCCGGGTGACCGGGGTTCGCGGCAGTGTGCTGGAACCCTCGGCCGCCGAACGCGGCGTGGCCTCGTCGCGGAACACGGTGGGACAGTTCGAATTGCGTGCTCCGGCGGTGCTGGTCACCAGCGGTGGTATCGGCGGCAACCTCGATCTGGTGCGACAGAACTGGCCGGAGCGGATGGGCCGGGTGCCCGCGCAACTGTTGGCCGGGGTGCCCGCCCATGTCGACGGCCGGATGATCGGGATCACCGAGGCGGCCGGCGGCCGGGTGATCAATCGGGACCGGATGTGGCACTACACCGAGGGCATCACCAACTACGACCCGATCTGGCCCGGTCACGGCATCCGCATCATCCCCGGCCCGTCGCCGCTGTGGCTCGACGCCGCCGGCGTACGACTGCCCGGGCCGCTGTATCCCGGGTTCGACACCTTGGGCACGCTCGAACACATCGCGCGCTCCGGTCAGGACTACACCTGGTTCCTGCTCAACCGGCGGATCGTCGAGAAGGAGTTCGCGCTGTCGGGCCAAGAGCAGAATCCCGACCTGACCAGCCGTAGCCTGCGACAGCTGGCCATGTCGCGAGCCCGGTCCGGACCGCCCCCGCCGGTGCAGGCGTTCATCGACCGCGGGGTGGATTTCGTGCACGCTTCGTCGCTTCGCGACCTGGTCGCCGCCATGAACGACCTGCCCGATGTGGTCCCGTTGGACTACGCGACGGTCGAGGCCGAGGTCACCGCACGCGACCGCGAAGTGGCGAACCGATTCAGCAAGGACGGCCAGATCACCGCGATCCACGGCGCCCGGGCCTACCTGGGTGATCGGATCGGCCGGGTGGTGGCTCCGCACCGGCTGACCGACCCGGCCGCCGGACCGCTGATCGCGGTGAAGCTGCACATACTGACCCGAAAGACGTTGGGCGGCTTGGAAACCGACCTGGACTCCCGGGTGCTGGGTGCGGACGGCAAGCCGATCGACGGGCTGTATGCGGCCGGTGAGGTGGCCGGTTTCGGGGGCGGCGGGGTGCACGGCTACCGAGCGCTGGAGGGCACCTTCCTGGGCGGGTGCATCTTCTCCGGGCGGGCTGCCGGCCGGGGCGCGGCCAGCGATATCGCCTAGAAGGTGACGGCGCTCTCCTCGGGAAGCACCTGGAAGTCGGCGCGTCCCATCTCGGCCAACCGGCCGTGGTAGATCCCGCGCGCCTCGGTGGCGATGATGCCCTGGTGGATCGGCACCGCCGCCCGCGGCGCCACCGCGCGCAGGTAGTCGACGGCCTCGGAGATCTTCATCCACGGCGCCGCCGCCGGGGTGGCCAGCACGTCCACCGGTTCGCCCGGCACGAACAGTGCGTCGCCGGGATGCATCAACCGGGCCGGGTGCTCGTCGTCGCCGATCAGGTAGGAGATGTTGTCGATCATCGGCAGCTCCGGATGGATCACCGCGTGCTGCCCGCCCACCCCGCGCACTCGCAGCGGACCGACGTCGAAGCCGTCCCCGACGTGCACCGCCCGCCAGGGCGGGCCCAGCTGGGCGGCGGTCTGCGGGTCGGCGTAGAGCGCCGCACCCGGGTTGGCGTCGATCAGGGCCGGCAGCCGCGCCACGTCGGCGTGGTCAGGGTGCTGATGAGTGACCAGGATGGCCGCCAGCCCGGTGATGCCCTCGAAGCCGTGCGAGAAGTTGCCGGGGTCGAACAGCACCGTGGTCCCGCCGAAATCGGCGAGCAGGCAGGAATGGCCGAAGTGGGTCAGTTGCATACCTAAAGATTGTGCTCTCCGGTGCCGCCGACGGGCATCGGTATTGTTGACCCGACCGATTCCCCCGTCGACAGTAGGGAGCACCCGTGGCCCGGGTGGTTGTGCACGTGATGCCCAAAGCCGAGATCCTTGACCCGCAGGGACAGGCGATCGTGGGAGCGCTTTCTAGGCTCGGACACACCGGAGTGTCGGATGTGCGGCAGGGCAAGCGCTTCGAGCTCGAGGTCGACGATTCGATCGACGACGCCGCATTGGCCGAGATCGCCGAATCGCTGCTGGCCAACACGGTGATCGAGGACTTCACCGTCAGCCGGGAGACCTCGTGAGCGCCCGGATCGGCGTCATCACCTTCCCGGGCACCCTCGACGACGTCGACGCCGCCCGCGCGGTCCGGTTCGTCGGTGCCGAGCCCGTCAGCCTCTGGCACGCCGACGCCGACCTCAAGGGTGTCGACGCCGTGGTGGTGCCCGGCGGCTTCTCTTACGGTGACTACCTGCGCTGCGGTGCCATCGCCCGGTTCGCCCCGGTGATGGGCGAGGTCATCAGGGCCGCCGGCCAGGGCATGCCGGTGCTCGGCATCTGCAACGGCTTCCAGGTGCTGTGCGAAGCCGGGCTGCTGCCCGGAGCGCTGACCCGCAACGTCGGCCTGCACTTCGTCTGCCGCGACGTCTGGCTGCGGGTAGCGTCCACCTCGACGGCCTGGACCTCCCGGTTCGACGCCGACGCCGACCTGCTGGTGCCGCTGAAGTCCGGTGAGGGCCGCTACGTGGCCTCCGAGGCGGTGCTCGACGAGCTCGAGGGCGAAGGCCGGGTGGTGTTCCGCTACCTCGACAACATCAACGGCTCGCTGCGCGATATCGCCGGTGTCAGCTCGGCCAACGGCCGGGTGGTCGGGCTGATGCCGCACCCCGAGCACGCCATCGAGGCCCTGACCGGGCCCAGCGATGACGGCCTGGGGTTGTTCTACTCCGCGCTGGACGCCGTGCTCTCAGTCTGAGGACGTCGCGGTCCCAGTATTTTAGAGATAACTGAAAATCTCCTGACGAGGAACAACGATCGTTGTTAACGTTCGTTTGTCGTTGAAGTCCTCGGGGGAGGAGCCATTCACATGGCCTGTCACAAGCGCGATGTGTTCACCGGTGCTCGACTCGTGCGTCGTCGTCGTGTGCTGGGCGCCGGCACCGCGATCGGGGCCTTCCTGGCGTTCGGCTTGAGTCCTCTCGTCGGTGCGCCGGCGGCGAATGCCGACGGGTTCGACCTTGACTGGTTGTCGGACCTGTTCACGCCGGTCGCCGCGTCGACGGGGCAGGACCTGGACCTTAGCGACTGGCTGAACCCGGCGTCGTGGGATGTGGCCGGTGTCGGCGATCCGTTGGCGGCCCTGCCTGCCGATGCAGACCCGCTGACGGTCTCCGGCCTCATCGATGACTGGTTCTACCAGCCGATGCACACGATGATGCAGGACTGGATCAACAGCCCTACCGGCATCCTGGTCGACACATTTATCAACTCGCTGGGCATGGGTTACGTGATCGGCAACGGGGCGGACAGCCTCCTGCCCGGCGTCGACGGCGGCAACGGCGGCTGGTTGTTCGGTGACGGCGGCGACGGTTACAACAGCCTGATCTCGGGGGTCGACGGCACCAACGGCGGTGACGCCGGAATGTTCGGTAACGGCGGTGCCGGCGGTCACGGCGGAGACAGCATCTTGACCGGGATCGACGGCGGCGACGGCGGCGACGGCGGTGCGGGTGGCACCTGGATGGGCATCGGTGGTGCCGGGGGTGCCGGCGGCGCCGGCTACGACAACATCGTGCTCGGACAGGACGGCACCAACGCCGGGGACGGCGGCAACGGCGGCGACGGGCTGGGCTGGATTTTCGCCAACGGCGGCGTCGGCGGTGTCGGCGGCGAAGGCGGTCGCGGCTTCAACGGACTTGCGGTCCTGGGCGAGAACGGCACCAACGCCGGCAACGGCGGCAACGGCGGTGTCGGCGGTTCCAGCAAGAACTGGAT
>NZ_JRMM01000184.1:0-6375 GCF_000972905.1 Mycobacterium sp. UM_Kg27 | reverse complement strand
TGGCTGCCATGTCGTTGCTGATTCTTCCTGCCCGAACACCGGGCATCAGAGTCGCACAACAACTGGACCACTACGAGGGGCTCACCTCACTCGGCCGCACCAGTTTGAGGAGCCACGTCCTAGATCCCGCAACCGTGAGGCCGCTGACGAGAACTTCACCTACCTTCGGCTCAGCGACAGCTTTGCGCAATTCAGTGATGGTGTATTCGACAATGCGAGCGTCGTTGCCTGTCCACACGGGCTGGGTCGCGGCGGTCGGGCCAGAAACAAGTCGATGTCGCTGATCACGTGGCACCTACAGCGGCCGTAGGGTCTCATGTTGCGTGTCGTTTTCTTGGCGGCGGTGCCATGTCTTTTCCATATGTCTCGTGAATTGGTCATCCAAGTAGATGCACATTTCAGAGCGGCGCGCACTCGGCCTTCTCGGTGCTGTTGTGTGCGCCTCGTCGGTGGTGCAGGATTTCGGCTGCGCCGGCTTCTATGCGCGACTATTCAGGGGCCGAGTATCTCGTTCAGTGCCTCTCGCAGCACGGTGATGTGATCTCGGTTCCCGGCCGTCTGGTTGACGTACGTACTCTCGACCGCTATCCGAAGGGATATTGGGGCGTCTTGTAAGGCATGTGAGGCCAATTTGTCGAACGTAGCGCGGAGACGGTTGAGCGAGCGGCTCGAAGGGAGCGGCAACCGGTCCGCGTAGTCCGGAGATTGCAGCCGGGCATGGAATCGTGCCAGGTCGGCAAAAGCATCACGAAGATACACGGGCTCGAAATCGTGGGCGCGCGCTGTTAGAAACTCCGTTAGCCAGCAGGCCAACAGGCTCTCGTAAGTGCTCGGATCGAACGGATCGGTAAACACGGCGGACGATACGGCGCAAGGCGTTGTGCCAGTCTCGCAGCCGCAATCAACAGAGGCTGATCGAACCTCCGCGAGCACGCTTCTTAACGGATCGTCCGGAGGATAGATGGTCTGCGCGCCGATCCCGAGTACTGGATCTTCGAACACCAATCCGGTGTGCTGCCGGAACCGAGTATCCCACCCGAAGCCTACGTACTGATGGAAGATCTGCGGCAGGCCCGCGATGACGAACACGCCGGCCTGGTTGTCGATGCGCTCCACGCCGCGAGGAACGACGAGTTGGAGGGGCCCGATTGGATTGCCTTTCCCCGCGCAGATGGCGGCGTACTCGCTCGGCTTGATGGCCCAGACGACCCCGAGGTCTCCCGACTCTCCACCCTCGGTAGCGAAAAAGAGTCCCACCCATGGGTTTCGGCTGAAATCGACTAGCCACGTCGGCGTCCCGAGGATGTCGGCGGCCGAATAATGCTGAGCTACTGCCATAGCGTCCTTGAAAGAGAGACCGAGACGATTGGCAATCGCATATCCGACCTGGCAAGCGCTGGCGGCCCGACTCTGCAGTTCAGCCCTTCGTTTGGGGCCCTCCGGCAATCCTCGGTAAATTGTCGCTCCGACCTCCCAGGAATCCTTCCGCTGGCCACGGTAGAGCCAAAGAGAGTCCGATGGTTGTTTCTGGCACCTAGTCGACGCCGTGGGATACCCTTGCCACCACGTGAGTCGGTCGAAAGCGAGATGGTAAACGTCCTCGAAAACAAATCCCGCCTCTGCCGAGTCATAGCTCGACCGTAGGTCAGCGATCGTCCCGAACTCACTGACCAAGCTGTCCGGCGGCCCCGGCAGTCCGGACTTGATGCCCAGGCAGGCGGCCTTGTATTCCAGAAGCGTGGCATCAAAGTAGCGGCGTCCCTGGCCCGCGGCCTGGAGCAGGGTCAAGAACGCCCAGCCGTCAGGGTCGTCGTCAGTGAGCCGCTGCTCGAGCTCACGGAAGCGTAGATAGGCTTTCCGCCAGGGGTGTTCGCCCGCAGGCGTCGATGGGTTCGGCGGAGAACTCATCACCATATTGTTCGCCCTCAGCCGCAGTTCCGGCAAGGAACCATGCGCACAAGCGTCACTACACGGGTCGATGCTTGCAGTTGAGGAATTTTGTAGAGCACGACCAGGATGTGCGATGAGCGTGATCGTTGTCGCGGAGCAGTACTCGGGCCTCCCGCGGTACCCGTCGGTCGCGGCAGTGTTCCGCCTGCCGGGTCATGTGGATGAACTGGCGCACCAGTCGGCATTGTGCAGCCCGTAATCGGTTCCGCACCGGGTGATCAGGGCTTGGCTGAATTCGTATTGCGCCCGTTTGCCGTGGAATTCGAGTCCGGTGCGCTCACCATCACCCGTACCGGCTCGTCGGTTTCGAGGTGGAAGAAAGACATTGGATGCCGACGATCACTACTTGATGCCCGGCCATCAGTCCTTCATGAACCCGATCACGGTGTAGTCCAGATCCGCCAGGCCCGGCGCCCCGAAGTTGGCCAGCGAACTGCGCACCGCGACATTACCGGTGGTCTGAATCAGGGGCAGGCTGAATCCTTCGGCCCACAGCAGGCTGTCGACCTCGTTGGCCCGGGCGCGAGCCAGCGCCGGATCGAGTGCCTCCAGTGTCTCCTCGATCTTGGCGTCGATGGCTGGGCTGCCGATCTTGCCGAAGTTGGCCTCCCCGTAGGAGGCGGAGATCTGGTTGAGCCCGGCCAGCGGGAAGGCGTCACCGACCCAACTGAATTGGGCGATGTCGAAGTCGCCGACGTTGACGTAGTCGGTGAAGAAGCCGCCCCCGGCCTTGGCGTCCAACTGCAGCTTGACCCCGATTTGGGCCAGGTTGTGCTGGGCCACTTGGGCGAACTGCCGCGTGCTCGATGCGTCGTAGAACAGGTGGCGGATCACCAGCGGGCGACCGTTCTTCTCCCGGAACTTGCCGTGCAGTGTCCAGCCGAGCTCGTCGAGTTCGCGTGCGGCGCGCTCGGGGTCGTAGGCCACCACCGCGCTGTTGTCCTGGTAGCCCTCCTGGCCGGCGACGTAGATGTGGTTGTTCAGCGGCACCGGGTCGGCGGTCAGGCCGCGCTGGGTGACCTTGGCGATGGTGGACCGGTCGATGCCGCGCATGACCGCCAGCCGCAGCGCTTTGTCGGACAAGATGGCGCCGGGTGCCCCGTTGAAGGTGAAGTGGTTCCAGGCCGGCGTCGGCGCCCGCCGGATCGCGATGCCCTCGGTGCGGCGCGCGATCGTCAACTGATCCAGGGTGGCTACCCCGGTGGCGTCGATGGTGTGGTTCTGCAGCGCCGGCATCCGGGCGGCCTCGTCGAGCACCAGGTAGGTGATGGTGTCCAGCTTCGGAGTCCGGCCCCACCAGGCGGGGTTGCGGGTCAAGGTGATCCGCTGACTGGTGCGGTCCAGCGTCGACAGTACGAACGGCCCGGCCGAGGGGCCCGGCTTGCTCAGCTGAGCCTTGTTGAAGGTCTGCGGGTCGCCGGTCATGCTGGCCGGCAACAGCATCGAGTTGCCCGCGAACATGCCCCGCCACTCGGCGTAGGGCTTGGCGAAGCGCATCACGGCCTGCCGGTCGTCGACGCCGCGGGTCACCGAGGCGACCCGCTCGGCGCCGTTGGTGGTCGCGATCGCGTACCCGCTGTCGGCGCCACTGGTGGCATGGATCTGGCTGGCGATGTCTTTCCAGGTGAGCGGTGTCCCGTCGCTCCACACCGCTTTCGGATTGATGGTGTAGGTGACCACCTGGGGGTTGGTGCCGGTCAGCTCCACACTGGTGAAGTAGTCGGTGTCCACCGTCGCCGAGCCGTCCGGGCCGATGGTGAATGCCCGCGGCATGGTGGCCTTGAGCATGGCGGCGTTCTCGGCCAGGTTGCCGTCGATGTGCAGCGGGTTGAAGTTCGGCGGGAACTGGGTCATCGACAGCCGCAGGTTGCCGCCGTCCCGCAGTTTCGCCGGGTCCTGCGGGTTGATGTCGCTGGCGGTGCCGACCGTGGCGGTGCCCTCGGGTGCGGTGATATCGACTGCCGCGCACCCGTTCAGCGCCAGGCCGGCAGCCAACACGGTGGCCACCACCCCGTTGACTCTGCGTCCACCAGGCACTCTTCTCGCACAACTGTTTGGTGAGCGCAGAGTCAACGTCATAGTCATAAGTGTGGCACCGCGGCCAAGAGACGCCGGGTGTAGTCGTGTTGGGGATCGCGGAACACCTGATCGGCCTCGCCCTGTTCGACGATCGCTCCGGCGTACATCACCGCGACCCGGTGCGCTAGGTGTTTGACCACCGAAAGGTCATGCGACACAAACAGGTAGGACAATCCGAGTTGCTGCTGCAGGTCCAGCAGCAGGTTGATGATGCCGGCCTGAATCGACACATCGAGTGCGGACACCGGTTCATCCAGTGCGAGGATCTTCGGCTGCAACGCCAGGGCCCGGGCGATGCCGATCCGCTGCTTCTGCCCGCCGGAGAACTCCGAGGGATAGCGCAGCGCGTCGCCGCGGCGCAGCCCCACCAGCTCCAGCAGTTCGGCGACCCGGGCATGGATGGCGGCCTTGTCGGAGCCGTTGGCGCGCAGGGGTTCCGCCAGCAGTTCGAACACCGGCAGTCGGGGATCCAGTGAAGCGACCGGATCCTGGAACACCACCTGCAGGTCACGCCGCAGGGCACGACGGCCGTCGCGCTTCAACGCGGCGACATCGGCGCCGAGCACTTCGATCGACCCGGACTGCGGCGCGGCCAGCTCCAGGATCTGGTGCAATGTGGTGGATTTGCCCGAGCCGGATTCGCCGACGATGCCCAGCGTGCGGCCCTGCTGCAACTCGAAGCTCACACGAGAGACGGCGCGCACCTCGCCGGCGCGGCGGCGCAGCACCCCCTTGGTCAGCGGGTAGGTCTTGACCAGATCGCGGACCCGCA
Organism: Mycobacterium sp. UM_Kg27; assembly: GCF_000972905.1. Lineage (NCBI taxonomy): Bacteria > Bacillati > Actinomycetota > Actinomycetes > Mycobacteriales > Mycobacteriaceae > Mycobacterium > Mycobacterium sp. UM_Kg27. Next base: position 1,574 of record NZ_JRMM01000184.1, on the reverse strand, counting down.
GCACGGTGCGGGTTTCCGCCGCGACCGCAGCCGGCACTTCGGTGCGCACGCCATAGATGTCGGCAGCGCTGCGCCCGATGACCTGGTCGGTGTGAATGCAGGCCGCGGAATGGTTCTCCCCGACGCTCAGCAGTTCCGGCTCTGCCGCCAGGCAGTCGTCGGCGGCCAATGGGCAGCGCGGGGCAAAGGGACACCCCGCATCTATCCCGGCCGTCAATGACGGTGGGGCGCCCGGGATCGGCACCAGCCGGGTGCCCTGTGGGGCGTCCAGGCGGGGCACCGAACCCAACAGGCCGACCGTGTAGGGCATCCGCCGGTCGGAGTACAAGACCTCGACCGGTGCGGCTTCGACCACCCGTCCGGCGTACATCACCAGGGCCCGGTCGGCGAATTCGGCGACCACTCCGAGGTCGTGGGTGATGATCAGTACCCCGGCACCGGTCACATCACGCGCGGTCTTGAGGACCTCGAGGATCTGGGCCTGCACGGTGACGTCGAGCGCAGTGGTGGGCTCGTCGCAGATCAGCAGGTCCGGGTCGCAGGCGATCGCGATCGCGATCACCACCCGCTGCCGTTCCCCGCCGGACAGCTCATGCGGAAACGCCCGCGCCCGTTGCTCGGGCCGGTTGATCCCGACCAGCTCCAGCAGCTCGACTGCCCGTCGGCGCGCCGCAGCGCGGCCCACCCGGGGCTGGTGCACTTCGATGGCCTCGGCGATCTGATCGCCCACGGTGTACACCGGTGTCAGCGCCGACATCGGATCCTGGAACACCATCCCGATCGAGGCGCCGCGGAACTTCGACATGGCGGTGTCGCCCAGCCCGATCAACTGCGTGCCCTGCAGGCGCACCGAACCGGACACCTGCGCATATTCGGGCAGCAGCCCCATCACGGCCATCGCCGCCGCGGATTTGCCTGAGCCCGACTCGCCGACCATCGCCACCACTTCGCCGGCGTCAACGTGGTAGCTGACGCCGCGCACCGCACGCACGGCGTCGCGGCCGGCGCCGAACGTCACGGCCAGGTCGGAGACTTCCAGCAGGGTGCTCATCAGCGGCCTCGCAGCGTCGCGGCGTCGGGGTCCAGGGCGTCCCGCAGGCCGTCCCCGGCGAGGTTGGCGCAGACCAGTATCGTGATCAACACCCCGGCCGGGAACAGGAAGACCCACGGGAAGGTGATGGCCGAGGCGGTGCCGTCGGCGATCAGGGTGCCCAGCGAGACGTCGGGCGGCTGGATGCCGAAACCCAGGTAGCTCAAACCGGTTTCGGCCAGGATCGCCACCGCGACGTTCAGCGCGGTGTCGATGATCAAGATGGACGCTACGTTGGGCACCACGTGGTCGATGATGATGCGCCGGCTGGAGACGCCCATATACCGTGCGGCCCGGATGAATTCACGTTCCCGCAGGCTCATGGTCAGCCCGCGCACCATGCGGGCGCTGATCATCCAGCTGAACCCGGCCAGCAACAGCACCAACAGGGCGATGTTGCCGCTGTTCTTGGTACGTGGGGTGATGATCGCGATCAGGATGAAGGCCGGCACCCTGTCTCTTATACACATCTGACGCTGCCGAC
>NZ_JRMM01000183.1:0-6540 GCF_000972905.1 Mycobacterium sp. UM_Kg27 | reverse complement strand
GCCGGCGTAACCGCCGATCTCGGTAGGCGTGGGGAAGGTTTCGTTGGGGGTGCCCTTCAGGGCGCCGTCCATGGTGGCCTTCCAGATGTCCGCCGGAATGCCCGCGCCATAGACCGGGCCACCCCACTGATTCACCAGGGGTTCGTCTCCCCCGGTGGTGCCCACCCAGACCGCGGTCGACAGCGACGGCGTGTAGCCGACCATCCAGCCGTCCCGGTTGGCACCGGTGTCGCCCAGCTGCGTGGTACCGGTCTTGGCCGCCGACGCCCGTCCGCCGGCCAGGTTGTGCCCACGCGACCATCCCGCGATGGGCTGCATAGCGGAGGTGACGTTGTCGGCGACCGCTTTGGGGATGCGCTGCTCACCGGTGTCTTCGGAGGTCCGCACATCGAACAGCACCCGGCCGTCGGCGCTGACCACCTTCTCCACGAAGTGCGGCGGGTGATAGGTGCCGGAGGCCGCCAGCGTGGCGTACGCCGAGGCCATGTCGATGACCCGGGTCTGATACTGGCCGAGCACCACGCCGCCTTCGGGAGGGCCGCCGTCCTGCGACAGCGTGTGCGGCACGCCGGGGAAGCTCTTCGCGACCCCGGCCTGATGCGCGGCGTCGGCGACGTCCTGCGCCCCGTTCTTGAGCTTGAGCATCAGCCGGTAGTAGGCGGTGTTCAGTGAGCGCTTGAGCGCCTCGGCGATGTTGCAGACACCGCAGCCCTCACCCTCGGCGTTGGTGATCTTGGTGCGGCCGTTGTCGAGGGTCAGCGGCGAACTGTCGACCTGGTAGCCCAGACCGATGCCCTGTTCGAGCGCGGCCACCAGCGCGAACACCTTGAACGACGACCCGGTCTGCAACCCGGCCTGGGCGAAGTCGAAACCGTTGGCATCGGAGCCCCCGTAGTAGGCGCGCACTCCGCCGTCACGCGGGTCGATGGACACCACCGCGGTCCGCATGTTGGGAATCTGATCTTTGAGGTACGTCGCCACCGCGTCTTCGGCGGCGGCCTGCGCCGCCGGGTCGATGGTGGTGGTGATCTGCAGGCCCTGGGTGTTGAGCGTCTGCTCGTCGATGTTGAACAGCTCGAGCAGCTCCTGGGTCACCTGCCGCTGGATCAACCCGTTGGGTCCGGTGGTGATGTTCTGGGAGCGGGCCAGCTCGGGTGACACGGTGGGCGGAAACTCCTGGGCGGCACGCTCACTGGCGGAAAGGGCTCCGGTCTCCACCATGCCGTCGAGCACCCAGTTCCACCGGTCCAGGGCGCCTTCGGGGTCGACCGCAGGGTCCAGGGTGGACGGCCGCTGGATCAGTGCGGCCAGCAGCGCACCCTCGGCGATGTCGAGGTCCTCCACCGGCTTGTCGAAGTAGGCCCTGGACGCCGCGGCGATCCCGTAGGCGCCGCGGCCAAAGTAAATGATGTTCAGGTAAGCCTGCAGCACATCGTCTTTGCGCCACGCGCTGGACATCTTGGTGGCGATCACAAGCTCTTTGGCCTTGCGGACCAATCCACCCATGCCGGCCCGCTCAGACCCGACCAGCGCGTTCTTGACGTACTGCTGGGTGATCGTCGAACCGCCCTGGGTGTCGCCGCCGAACAGATTGTTCTTGATCGCGCGGGCGAAGCCCGACACCGAGAATCCCGGGTTGGAGTAGAAGTCGCGGTCCTCGGCCGCCAACACCGCGTTACGCACGTAGACCGGCACCTGGTTGATATCGATATCGACGCGGTTGCCTTCCGGCGGAATGATTTTGGCCAGCTCGGACCCGTCACTGGCCAGGATCGTCGACACCTGGTTGGTCCGGATGTCGCCGGGTGAGGGTACGTCGGTGATGGAGTAGGCCATAGCGAAGGTGATGACCGGCAACAACAGCATCACCACCACAGCGATACCGAGGCCGCGCCGGATCCATCGCCAGTTCGGCGGATGTGCACGCAGCCACTCCAGCGGATTCGGCGCGACCGGTGCATCGGTGGGAGCGGAGCGCTCAGCCCGCCGCGGGGGCGGCGCGGTCGGCTTCTCCGGCGGCGGCTCGCGCCGCGGGATCCGTCCGCTCAACGCCTGCTCGCGGGGCGGAGGAGCCCCGTCCAGGGCCGCCCGGACCGCGTCGATCGGGTCCCGCAGGTCGGCCGTCACGGCGTCGTCGACCGCCGGAATGATCGTGGTCTGCCGGTCATCAGGTCCCGACGGTGGGCGGCGGCCGGCGTCGGAGGGCCGGGCCGAGCCAGCATCGGACCCGTCGTCGTGATGTTTACTCACTGGCGGTACGGGCTCCGCTGCGTGCCGGCCGTCGACCGCGGGATCCCTTGGGCGGGCTCGCGAGGCCCAACACATACGACTTCACCAGGTGATTCCAGCTGCAGGTCCGGCACACCTCGACGACATACACCGAGAACTCCGAGAACCGGGTGGCCAACAGGACCAGTTCCTCGGCGGTACGCGCCGAGCCCGAGACCGCTCCGAGCTGGTCGCCGTACACCCAGGACACCAGGGTGAGGGGCTCCTTGCGGCAGATGGGGCAGACCACCGCACTGGCCTTGCCGTGGAACTTCGCGGCGCGCAGCAGATAGGGGTTGGCGTCACACACCTCAGTGACCCCGGTGCGCCCGGAGTAGACCTCGGCCAGCAGGGAACGTCGCCGGAGCGCGTAGTCCACTACCTGTCGCTGCAATCGCACGGTCACCAGAGTACGTCGGGTGCTCACCGGCGGTGGCGATCAACGCCCCCAACCGGCGCCAACCGGCGGATTCGGCGTCAACGCGGCGCGGCCTTCTTTTACTATCGTCGCCGTGGCGACACGGCAGACCGCGGGCACTCGGGCCAAAGACAGCGACCGGGACGACGTCTGCCGAATCCTGGACAGCGCTCTGGCCCAGGGGCAGGTGTCCAGCGCCGAACACCAGGAGCGCATCAGCGCGGCCACCCGCGCCGTGACCCTGGGAGACCTGCATTCCCTGGTCGGTGACCTGCAGACCGAGACCGCGCCGGTCAAGCTGCCGACGCTGCGCGGTCCCGCCGAGTTCGGCGTGCGCGGTGTCGCCGTCAAGGCGCTGGGCGCACTGGGCGCCGCGTTGGTGGCGGGAATGCTGCTCGGTTGGGCGATGTACGGGAACACCAGCTCGCCGCTGAGCTTCACCTCGGATCCTGGCGCCAAGCCGGACGGCGTCGCGCCGGTGGTACTCACCCCGCCACGACAGCTGCAGTCCCTGGGCGGGCTGACCGGCCTGCTGGAGCAGGCTCGGCAGAAGTTCGGCGACACCATGGGCTACCGGCTGGTGGTCTACCCCGACTACGCATCGCTGAATCGTCCCGACCCGACCGAAGAGCGCCGCAAACTGGACTACTCCTACCGCGGCGGCTGGGATGACCCGTCGACCTCGTCCAAGAGCAGCGATGACGTGCTCGTCGATCTGGGCGCATTCGACGTGAAAGCCGCGGTCGGCATCCTGCGCGGGGCTCCCGAGACGCTCGGGATCAAACCCGCCGACGTGAAAAGCACCTACCTGATCGTCGATCCGGCGCGGGATCCCACCACACCGGGGGCGCTGTCGCTGTCGGTGTACGTTTCCAGCGACTACGGCGGCGGCTACATCGCTTTCGCCGGCGACGGAACCGTCAAGCGCATCAATTACCCGTCCTGACCGGCGGGTTTCACGCTATTGAACACCCGGCGAACAATGGCCACTTGGGCTTGGTTATATCGGCGCGATACTATGGCGCGAACCGTCGACCGGACGTAGCTACACCATCTCAGGAGGTGACTGGAGTGCTTGAGCTTGCCATTTTGGGCTTGCTGCTCGAGTCTCCGATGCACGGCTACGAGCTGCGGAAGCGGTTGACCGGTCTGCTGGGTGCGTTCCGGGCGTTCTCCTACGGCTCGCTGTATCCCGCGCTGCGGCGCATGCAGCTGGCCGGGGTGATCGCCGAGGACGCCGCGCCGACGGGGACCCCGGTGCGCCGGGCCCGACGGGTGTACCGGCTGACCGACGCCGGGCGTCAGCGGTTCAACGAGCTGGTGTCCGACACCGGTCCGCAGAACTACACCGACGACGGCTTCGGAGTCCACCTGGCGTTCTTCAACCGCACCCCCGCTGAGGCGCGGATGCGGATTCTCGAAGGCCGCCGCCGGCAGGTGGAAGAACGCCGGGAAGGTCTGCGCAACGCGGTGGCACGGGCCAGCAACTCATTGGACCGCTACACCCGCCAACTGCACCAGCTCGGGCTGGAGTCCAGTGAGCGGGAGGTCAAGTGGCTCAACGAGTTGATCGCGGCCGAACGCGTATCGCAGGGCTCGTCCGGGGGCGACGAGCGCGCGCAGCGCGCGAGGAGAGACCCGGCGGCATCGAACCGCGCCGAACAACCCTGACCCCGCATACGGACGCGGGTATCGGGACAACACAACACAGCACTTCAGCATTGAAAGCAGAAAAAGGAGAGCGTCGAAAATGACTGAGCAAACGACGGATGTGCGGGTCGCCATTGTCGGCGTCGGCAACTGCGCGTCCTCGCTGGTCCAAGGCGTCCAGTACTACCAGAACGCCGACGACACCTCGACGGTCCCCGGCTTGATGCACGTGCGCTTCGGCCCGTACCACGTCCGCGACGTGAAGTTCGTCGCCGCGTTCGACGTGGACGCCAAGAAGGTCGGCTTCGACCTGTCCGAGGCCATCTTCGCCTCGGAGAACAACACCATCAAGATCGCTGACGTGCCGCCCACCAACGTGATCGTGCAGCGCGGCCCGACCCTGGACGGCATCGGCAAGTACTACGCCGAGACCATCGAGGTCTCCGACGTCGAGGCCGTCGACGTGGTCGCCGCCCTACGCGAGGCCAAGGTCGACGTGCTGGTCTCCTACCTGCCCGTGGGCTCTGAAGAGGCCGACAAGTTCTACGCCCAGTGCGCCATCGACGCCGGTGTGGCGTTCGTCAACGCACTGCCGGTGTTCATCGCCTCCGACCCGGTGTGGGCCAAGAAGTTCGCCGACGCCGGCGTGCCGATCGTCGGCGACGACATCAAGAGCCAGGTCGGCGCCACCATCACCCACCGGGTGATGGCCAAGCTGTTCGAGGACCGCGGTGTCACCCTCGACCGCACGTACCAGCTCAACGTCGGCGGCAACATGGACTTCAAGAACATGCTCGAGCGTGAGCGGCTGGAGTCCAAGAAGGTCTCCAAGACCCAGGCCGTCACCTCTAACCTGACCGGCTCGCTGGCCGGCAAGGTCGAGGACAAGAACGTCCACATCGGCCCGTCCGACCACGTCGCCTGGCTCGATGACCGCAAGTGGGCCTACGTGCGGTTGGAGGGCCGCGCCTTCGGTGACGCGCCGCTGAACCTGGAGTACAAGCTCGAGGTGTGGGACTCGCCGAACTCGGCCGGCATCATCATCGACGCGGTGCGTGCCGCCAAGATCGCCAAGGACCGCGGCATCGGCGGACCGATCCTGCCGGCGTCGGCATACCTGATGAAGAGCCCGCCCAAGCAGCTGGCGGACGACGTCGCGCGCGCCCAGCTCGAGGAATTCATCGTCGGCTAGCGGCCGCCGCTGCGCACCGCACATGACTGACGACGAGCTGGCCGGCCTCTCGGAGTTCGCCCTCTTGGGAGGCAACGCCGAGCAGGCCGGTCTGACCGGTCCGTTGCTCGACGTGGAGCGGATCGAGGCCGGTGAGGTCAGTGCGCTGCGCTGGGGTTCGGCGCCGCCGCGGGTGGTGTTCCTGCATGGCGGCGCGCAGAACGCTCACACCTGGGACACCGTCATCCTCGGGCTCGGCGAGCCCGCGCTGGCGGTGGACCTGCCCGGCCATGGCCGTTCGGCGTGGCGTGCGGACGGCGACTACTCACCGCAGCGCAATGCCGCCACTTTGGCGCCCGTACTGCAGGAGCTGGCCTCCGATGCCGAATTGGTGGTCGGTATGTCGCTGGGCGGGCTGACCGCGATCCGCCTGGCGGCCACCGCCGGCGAGCTGGTGCCCCGGTTGGCGATCGTGGATGTGACGCCGTCGGCTTTGCAGCGCCATGCCGAGATGAGTGCCGCCGACCGCGGAACCGTGGCGTTGGCCCAAGGCGACCGGACCTTCCCCGAGTTCGAGTCGCTGCTGGCCGTCACAGCGGCCGCGGCGCCGCACCGCGATGTGGAGTCCCTGCGACGCGGGCTGTTCCACAACACTCGTCGGTTGCCCGACGGCAGTTGGACGTGGCGCTACGACACCATCCGCTCGGTCGGCGACTTCACCGAGCTGTGGACCGATGTCTCGGCGATCACCGCGCCGACCACCTTGATCCGCGGCGGCGATTCGTTCTTCGTCACCGCCGACGACGTCGCCGAGTTCACCCAACGCTCGCCGGGGCTGACCACCCACGTGGTGGACGGTGCCGGACACTCCGTACAAAGTGATCGGCCTCGTGTCCTGGTCGAGCTGCTTCGGATGGCCCTCGCCGAGAACCGGAGCTGAGACGGCCGCAGCGACACCGGCGGTTCAGCGAGGCTCGACGAAGGAGAGGCGAAGCTGGAATCGCCGCAGCGACACCGGCGGTTCAGCGAGGCT
>NZ_JRMM01000182.1:0-6669 GCF_000972905.1 Mycobacterium sp. UM_Kg27 | reverse complement strand
ATGTGTATAAGAGACAGGAGCCGGCGAGGCCGTGTTGCGGCTCGAACTGCCACTCGGGATCGCTGCGCCGGGGGACGTGGCCGTCGAAGTGGAGGACGGCACCTTGGTGGTTCGGCTTGGGGGCCTCGCCGTCGACCAGCCTGTATCGGTACGCGAAGTAGCCGAGGAATCCGCTGCGGTGGACGTGGAACAGGCCGCACCGGTACCGGTCGAGCTCCTGACCCAGCTCGCCGCCGCCGTCGAGGCGCAGCAGAACATTCTCCGCAAAATCGAAGCAGCAACAGCGGTTTCACCGCGAGAGCGGGTGACCCTGACATCGACGACCGGAGAGCTGGAGTACACACTGCCGTTCGCACCGGAGGAGACCTACAGTCCGGGGGCCGTCAGCGCCATCTTGTCGCCCAGCGGTAAACCGCATCGGTCGATCGCGCAGGACCGGCGTCGCGCACACGAGCTGCTGGGCGTCAAGATCGGCAATCAATATCGGTATCCGAAATTCCAGATCGACCCGGCGCGCCAGCAGATTCGCCCCGTTGTCGCCTACGCGAACCGTCAACTGGAATGCGACGAAGACCCGTGGGGAACGCTGGACTGGTGGTACAGCCCCGATGAGGGCCTGGAAGATCGGCGCCCGATCGACCTACTCGAAAGCGGTGAACTGACCGAGGAGCTGGTCGATCTCGCGATCCAGCTAGGTCAACAGGGCATGGAGTGACCGATGCCGACCAACCGGTACAACGGACGCCCTGCCGATGTCGAAATCGTCCCCAAAGGGACTGTGCTGTACCGCATCATGGCCGCCAACGCGTCCTACCCGGCCGTTGGGCCATCCCAAGCAAGGTCGCTTCGAGCCCACCCATGCCGGGCTGGGCGGATACCTCTACGTCGCCGATACGTTGGCCGGCGCGGTCGCCGAGGGTGTCCTGCGCAACCAGACGATCTCGAAAGCGGGTGTGGTGCGTCGACCCTGGCTGGTCAACAAGAAGCTCGTTCGGTTGAGTCTGGTCAGCGATGTCACGGTGGCATCGGTATACGGCTCCGGTGCGACCAAACTCAACCTCGACTCGGCGTTGCTGTGCGGCGGCGTCAGCCAGTATTCGCAGACCCGCGAGACCGGCACCAAGATCCTGCTCAAGACCAAGCCCGCGTTCGGCATACGGTACCGCTGCCGCAACCATGACAACCTGACGTCGCTGATGCTCATCACGCGAAAGGACCCCGCGCTGTCGCTGACCCTCGTCGACGAGGTTGACATCCTCTTCGACAAGCGGGGCAGAGATCTGATCCTCGGCGTCCTGCATACGGAGTTCCAGTTGCAGTACACCGGGCTGCTGCCGAACTGACTGTGGCGGCGGGAACCGGCAGCGCTATCGCGGCACGTGAAAGTCCACCAGCGCGGCCGACCGCAGCTCCACTTCCGCCCAGTTGCCGGCGAAGTGAAGGACGGCGATTCCCGAGGTCGGGTACTTCTCCGAGATCCGTTGGGCGGCGGCCGCATCGGTGCCGGGCCCGGCCAGTCCCAGTGCGACGCTCGACATGGCCGGCTCGTGGCCGATCACCAGCAGGGCGTCGATGTCGGCGGCCACGGTGTTGATGGTCGCGATCACGGTTCCGGGCGTCGCGTCGTAGAGATCGTCGACATAGCGCACCGGTGCGGCCAGCGCGGTCCGCGCGTAGGTCTGCCGGGTGCGGGTGGCGGTCGAACACAGCACCGCGTCGAAGGCCGGCGCGTGGGCGCGCAACCAGTCGCCGGCCAAACCCGCCTCCCGGATCCCGCGCGGCGCCAACGGACGCTGATGGTCGACCGCCCCGGGTGGATAGTCCGACTTGGCGTGCCGCAGCAGGACCAGGGTGCGCGCAGTACTCACCCGCTCCAGAGTAGGGGGTGGCCGATCTTGCCCGCGCTAGCCGAGTCGGCCACCCTCGCACCGTGCGCCGGCGGTGCTCAAGTGCCGGATGTGACACACGAGTTCTGACAGCGCTTGCGGTCGGCGGACCTGCCGAGCGAGGTCCGCGAGGTTGTCGGTGACCGGCCATACACTCGCGATGCCCGGCTGATGGACCGGCGGAAAGGGACAGGACGACATGCGTTTCGTGCACACCGCCGATTGGCAGCTCGGCATGATCCGGCATTTCTTGGCCGGCGATGCCCAGCCTCGTTACTCGGCGGCCCGGCGCGACGCGGTGGCCGGGCTGGGCGCGCTGGCGAAGCAGACGGGTGCGGAGTTCGTCGTCGTCGCCGGCGATGTGTTCGAGGACAACCAGCTCGCGCCGGAGGTCATCAGTCAGTCCCTGGAGGCCATGCGCGCCATCGGGATCCCGGTCTACCTGCTGCCGGGAAATCACGATCCGCTCGATGCGGGGTCGGTGTACACCAGCGCCTTGTTCACCGCCGAATGCCCCGACAACGTGGTGGTGCTCGACACCGCAGGCGTGCACCAGGTGCGCCCCGGCCTTGAGATCGTCGCCGCGCCGTGGCGCTCCAAACGTCCCACCACCGACCTGACCGCGGCCGCACTGGACGGCTTGCCGGCCGACGGCACCCTGCGGGTCCTGGTTGCCCACGGCGGCGTCGACGCCCTGGACCCCGACCCCGGCAACCCGGCGCTGATTCGGCTGGCCGGCCTGCAGGACGCCCTGTCTCGCGGCGCGATCCACTACGTCGCCCTGGGGGACAAGCACTCCCGCACCCAGGTCGGGGAGACGGGGCGCATCTGGTATTCCGGTTCGCCGGAACCCACCAACTTCGACGACATCGAATCCGACCCCGGCCACGTCCTGGTGGTCGACATCGACGAGGCCGACGGCGCCGTGAACGTGGACTCCCACCACGTCGGCCGCTGGCGTTTCCTGACGCTGCGCCGCCAGCTTGACACCGGCCGTGATGTCACCGACCTGGACATCAATCTCGATCAGCTGCCGGACAAGGAACGCACGGTAGTCCAACTGGCCCTGACGGGTTCGCTCAGCGTCACCGACCGGGCCGCCCTCGACGTCTGCCTGGACCGGTATTCGCGGCTGTTCGCTTGGGTGGGCACCTGGAAACGCCACACCCACCTGGTGGTGGTCCCCGCCGACGGCGAATTCTCCGACCTCGGAATCGGCGGTTTCGCCGCCGACGCGGTCGAGGAACTGGTCGCCGCCGCGCGCGGTGGCGACACCGGTGCCGCCGACGACGCCCACGCCGCGCTGGCGCTGCTGCTGCGCCTGGTCGATCGGACAGTGGCATGAGACTGCACCGGCTGGTGCTGACCAACTACCGTGGCGTGGCGCACCGAGAGATCGACTTCCCCGACCACGGCGTGGTGGTGGTGTCCGGCGCCAACGAGATCGGCAAGTCCTCGATGATCGAGGCGCTGGACCTGTTGCTGGAGTCCAAGGACCGCTCCGCGAAGAAGGACGTCAAACAGGTCAAGCCCACCTACGCCGATGTCGGTGCCGAGGTCACCGCGGAAATCAGCACCGGTCCTTACCGTTTCGTCTATCACAAGCGCTTCCACAAGGCGCCCCGGACGCAACTGACGATCTCCGAGCCGCGCCGCGAGCAGCTCACCGGCGATGAGGCGCACGACCGGGTCCGCGCCATGCTGGAGCAGACCATGGACACCGGCCTCTGGCAGGCCCAGCGGGTGCTGCAGGCGTCGTCGACGGCGGCGGTGGACTTGTCCGGCTGCGATGCGCTGTCGCGGGCACTGGACGTCGCCGCCGGCGACACCGCCACCCTCAGCGGAACCGAGCCCCTTCTCATCGAACGGATCGACGCCGAGTATGCGCGCTATTTCACCGGGACCGGGCGTCCGACCGGCGAGTGGGCCGCTGTCATCGCCGCGCTGGCCGACGCCGACGCCGAGGTGGTGCGATGCACCGAGCTACTCGCCGAAGTGGAGCACCGGGTGCATCGGCACGCCGAGCTGTCCGAGCAGTCGGCGCGGTTGACCGACGAGCAGGCCGCCGCGGACTCCCGGCACAGTGCCGCGCAGGACGCCGGCGCCGCGATCGCCGACCTGCGCGGCCGGCTCCGCGATGCGCAGCTGGTGGCCACCGCCGCCAAAGCCACCGCTGCCGCCACCGATAGCGCCCAAGCCGAGCGGCGCCGGCAGCGTGACGAACTCGAATCCCGGGCGGCCGCGATCAGCCTGTTGGACAACGAGATCGACGCTGCCGCCCAGGCGCAGGCCGCCGCTGACACCGAAGCCACCACCGCCGACGCCGCCGCGGCCGACGCCGAACACGCCGTGGCCGCCGCCACCGAACGTGCAGCATCCGCCCGCCGCATCGTCGATCAACTCGCCGCTCGCGACGAGGCCGACCGGCTCGCTGACCGGATCGCCCGGATTGATGCCACCGAAGGTCAGCTGGCCGAGGTGGCGGACGAGCTGGCGCAGATCGTCGTGACCGAGCCGATGCTGCGCCGGATCGAACAGGCGTCGGCGGCCTGCGACCGCAGTGAGGCGTCGCTGGCCGCGATCTCGGCGACCTTGGAACTCGCCGCGGTCGCCGACATCGATCTGGTGATCGCCGGCGACCCCACGGCGCTGCCGGCCGGACAGAGCTGGTCGGCCACCGTCACCGACGGCCTTGAGGTCGAGGTGCCAGGCCTGCTGCGAGTGCGCGTCCGCCCGGGCGACAGTGCGCGTGAGGCCAGCGTCAAACATGCCGCGGCACAAGCCGAGCTTGCCGATGCGCTGGCGGAGGCAGGCGTGACTGATCTGGCGCAGGCACGCCAGGCCGACCAGCGACGCCGCGAACTGCAGGGCAGCCGCGACCAGTTGGCCGCTGCTTTGGCAGCGTTGCGCGGTGAGGAGGAGCTCGAGGCATTGCGGGCCCGGCTGATACGCCTGCGCGATGAGCATGGCGAGATTCCCAGCGGGACCACATCGGAACAGGCCCGTGCCGATCGTGACGAGGCCGAGGCACTGCGGGCGCAGGCAGTCACCGACTGCGAAACCCTGCGCCGAGCCGCCCAGCAAGCTGCGGCCCGTCGCACGGAAGCCGCCACACGGCTGACGCTGTTGCGGGAGAAGGCGGCAGCGCAGCGCAGCGAGCTGGCGGCGGTCGACCAGCGTCTCGCCGTGCAGCGGGCGACGCTCAGCGATGACGAGCTGGCGACTACCGCCGATGCCAACGCGCAGGCATTGCGCACCGCCGAGCAGCGGGTGGCCGAGCTGTCCGAGCAGCTGGGCGCCGCCGCCCCCGAGGCGATCGACGCCGAACTCGCGGCAGCGCAGTCGGCAGCGCAGGAGCTGCGGGCCCGGCACGCCGAGACCGCCCGCGCGCTGCATGAGGTGGAGGTCGAGCTCGCCGTATTCGGCACCCAGGGCCGGCGCGGCCAGCTCGACGCGGCGCAGACCGCGCGGGAACACACCGCGGCCGAACACGATCGGATCGGACGCCGGGCTCGTGCGGCAGCGCTGCTGCGGTCGACGATGATCCGCCACCGCGACGACACCCGCCGGCGCTACGTCGAGCCGTTCCGCGCCGAGATCCAGCGGCTGGGCACGCACGTGTTCGGGGCCGACTTCGAAGTGGACGTCGACACCGACCTGAAGATCTGCGCCCGGACCCTCGGTGGCCGCACGGTTCCCTACGAGTCGCTGTCCGGCGGCGCCAAGGAACAGCTGGGCATCCTGACCCGGCTGGCCGGGGCGGCGCTGGTGGCCAAGGAAGACAGCGTTCCGGTGGTGATCGACGACGCGCTCGGCTTCACCGACCCCGACCGACTGGAGAAGATGGGCGCGGTGTTCGACGCGGTCGGCTCACACGGTCAGGTGATCGTGTTGACGTGCAGCCCGGATCGCTACCGCAGCGTCACCGATGCTCACCGCATCGACCTGACCGCTTAGCTGATCCGGAGTATTACTGGCTGGCCCACGGATTGATCAACTCGACGCCGAGGTCTCGGAAATGTCGGATATTGCGGGTGGCGAGCGCCGCCTTTCTGGCGACGGCGATTCCAGCGATCTGGACATCACGCACCTCGACGGGGCGGCCCTCGCGACTGCCCCGCGCCGCGAGGCCGGCAGCGGCCACCGCGGCCGGCTGATCGAATGTCTGCACACGACCGTCGAGGTCCTCGGCGAGCAGTTGGGTGAACGCCAGCTCGAGGCGCCGACGACGCTGGCTTGGCTCGAGTAGTTCCAGTCCGGTCCACACCTCGAAGACTGTGACGGATGTCGTCCAGATCGACTCGGCGGGCAGGCCGTCGAGCCACCGCACCACCACATCGTCTGGCCGCTGCTGCATCAGCGCGGAGATCACGTTGGTGTCGAGCAGGATCACTGGTCGCCGAACTCCGCCGGGCGCACAGAATGTCCGCGCAGCTCATCGATCTCCCCGTCGAGACCGACTTTGGCGAATCGAGCCGAGATTCGTGAGCCGAGTCGAGCTGGCGGCTCGTCGGCGTCTCGGACCGCGTTGCGCAGGATCTCGCGCACCTCCTCTTCGGTGCTGCGGCCGTGGCGGCGGGCGCGCTGGACCAGCTTTTGTTTGACGTCGTCATCAAGCTGACGGATCAGTATCTGAGCCACGTCAGAATGATATCGTGCTATCATCAGATGGTCGCCTCGCTTTCTTGGCCTCGTGAGGGGGACCCGTTTGGTGGTCCAGTCGCTATGCGGCTTGGGGTTGGTGGGTCGAGGTCCACTGTAAGGCGAACTCGGCAGGGCTGAG
>NZ_JRMM01000181.1:0-6710 GCF_000972905.1 Mycobacterium sp. UM_Kg27 | reverse complement strand
ATGTGTATAAGAGACAGGTTGATCACCAACGGCAACACCAGGCCGATCGCCACCGCCTCGGTCGCCAAGCTGTTCATCGCCGACGACCTGCTGCTCCGCAAGCCCGAAGCCGGCCTGTCGGCCGACGACCGGGCCGCACTGGATTCCATGCTGCGTGCGTCCGACGACGGAGCCGCCGAGACGTTCTGGAGCCAGAACGGCGGCAACGCGATCATCACCCGGGTGGCCGGCCGCTACGGCCTGGCCGGGACCTCGCCGCCGTCGAACGGTGCCTGGTGGAACACCATCAGCACCGCACCCGACCTGGCGCGTTACTACGACATGCTGCTCAACGGTTCCGGCGGTCTGCCGCCGGCTCAGGCCAGCATCATCATGAACGACCTCGCAATGTCCACCCCGAGCGGCCTCGACGGCTACCCGCAGCGCTTCGGGATCCCGGAGGGCTTGTACGACGAGCCGGTGGCGGTGAAGCAGGGCTGGATGTGCTGCATCGGCAACAACTGGATGCACCTGTCGACCGGTGTGGTGGGGGCGGATCGCCGCTACATCGTGGTGATCGAGTCGCTGCAGCCCAGCGACGACGCCACCGCCCGTACCACCATCACCGAGGCCGTCAAGACCATCTTCCCCGGCGGCCGGATCTAGGCGGGTTGCCGCCGTAACGGCTTAGGGCTCCAGTAGATCCGGGCGGCGTTCGCGGGTCCGCTCCAGGGCGGCCTCGTGGCGCCAGGCGTTGATCCGGGCGTGGTCACCGGAGAGCAGCACGTCAGGCACGTCCAGGCCGCGCCAGCTCGGCGGACGGGTGTAGCTCGGCCCCTCCAGCAGGCCGTCGCGGTCCGGCGAATGCGAATCGTCACGTTGGGACGCCGGGTTGCCGAGCACGCCGGGCATGAGCCGCAGCACCGCCTCCAGCATCACCAGCACTGCGGGCTCCCCGCCGGCCAGCACATAGTCACCGATCGACACCTCTTCGACCCGCATCCGCCGAGCGGCGTCGTCGGCGACCCGCTGATCGATGCCCTCGTAACGGCCGCAGGCGAACACCAGATGCTCTTCATGGCTCCAGCGCTGCGCGGTGGCCTGGTCGAACAGTGTTCCCGCCGGGGTCGGGACGATGAGAACAGTCTGCTCCGAACAGATTTCGTCCAGCGCTTCACCCCAGACCGGCGCCTTCATCACCATCCCGGGGCCGCCCCCGTAGGGCGAGTCATCCACGGAGCGATGCACATCGTGAGTCCAGCGCCGCAAGTCGTGAACCTCGAACGCGACCATCCCGGATTCGATCGCCTTGCCGGGCAGTGATTGACGGATCGGGGCCAGGTAGTCGGGGAAGATCGTGACGACATCGATTCGCATGCCGCGCTTTACCCGTCCAGCTCCAGCAGCCCGTCGGGCGGTTCGATCACCACAGTGTTGTCGGCCAGCGACACCGACGGCACGAACGCGGCGATGAACGGCACCAACAGTTCCCGGCCGTCGGTCCGCTTGATCGCCAGCAGCTCGCCGGCAGCCGTGTGCAGCACCTCGGTCACGGAGCCGATCTCCTCCCCCGCCACGGTGCGCACCTGCAGACCCTCGAGCTGATGGTCGTAGTAGGTGTCCGGCTCGGTGATCGGCGGAAGGTCGGCGGAGTCGACGACGAAAATGCTGCCGCGCAACGCGTCGGCACCGTCGCGGTCGCCGATCCCGGCCAACCGCACCAACAGACGTGCGCCATGAGGGCGAGCCGCCTCGACCACGTAGTCGCGTTGCGGCGCACCGGATTTACGGGCGTGCAACGTCGCACCCGGCGCGAACCTGAGCTCCGGATCGTCGGTTCGGACATCGACGACGATTTCGCCGCCGATGCCGTGGGCTTTGACCACCCGCCCGACCGTCAGCTCCATGAGCCGGCCGACTACCGGTCGGTGTCCACCACGTCCACGCGGATGCCGCGTCCACCGATACCGGCGACGAGGGTGCGCAACGCAGTGGCGGTGCGACCGCCGCGACCGATTACCTTGCCCAGGTCGTCGGGGTGCACGTGCACCTCGACGGTGCGGCCGCGGCGGTTGGTCACCATGTCGACTCGTACGTCATCGGGGTTGTCGACGATGCCGCGCACCAGGTGCTCGACGGCGTCTGCCACTACGGCACTCATGGCCGCGGTCAGCTCTCGCTGGCCGACTCGGCGGCCTCAGCAGCGGGAGCCTCGGCGGCCTCGGCGGAAGCCTCAGCCTTCTCGTCAGCCTTGTCAGCCGCCTTCTCAGTCTTCTTGGCCGGCGCCTTCTTCTTCTTGGCGGTGGTGGCCTCGGTGGTCGGGCCACCCTCGGCCTCGGCCAGCGCAGCGTTGAACAGCTCCAGCTTGCTCGGCTTGGCCGGCTTGACCTTCAGGCGGCCCTCGGCGCCGGGCAGGCCCTTGAACTTCTGCCAGTCACCGGTGATCTTCAGCAGCTTGAGCACCGGCTCGGTGGGCTGGGCACCGACCGACAGCCAGTACTGGGCGCGCTCCGAGTCGATCTCGATCAGGCTCGGCTCTTCCTTCGGGTGGTAGCGACCGATGACCTCGATGGCGCGGCCGTCCCGGCGGGAGCGCGCGTCGGCAATCGCGATGCGGTACTGCGGATTGCGGATCTTACCGAGGCGGGTGAGCTTGATCTTGACAGCCATGAATACTCCTGCGATATCACGCTGCAATTCAGCGATGTGGGCGGGATTGCCCACATCCGGTTTTGCCTCGCGTGGTTGTGTCACCCCGCGCGGAGCCCCAACAGGGTCGCGTCACACGGCGGACAGCCGCCCATTGTGCCAGAAGCAGGCCGGTCAGCAGAAATCGCCTCAGGGCATCTTCTGGAAGCACTTGGTCTCGGAGCGCCGGCTCATCCGCCAACCGTCGGCGGTGCGGACGAACTCGTCGTCGTACCACAGCCCCACCAGCATCATCGGGTCATTCTCCCCGCTGAACACCATGGGATTGAAGCAGAAGGTGCGCGCGGTGGCGCCGTCGCCGTCGACGCGGATCGCCGGTAGCCCCAGCATGTGAGAGTAGGTGGCGAAATTGGGCAGCACCTCGGCCAGCCACGCCTTCACCTCCGGGAAGCGCCCATCGATGCCGCCCAAGGCGCGGTAGTCGATGTAGGCATCGGGGGTGAACACCGCGTCCAGACCGTCGAAGTTTCGGGTGTCGATCGCGGTCGAGTAGTCGACCAGCAGCTGCTGGATCTCCCAGCGGTCCGAAATTTCTTGTTGGCTCAGCATTCCTCGATTGAACACCACAGCGGTAAGGTAGGCCGCCATGCGGAAAATCTTGGCCGCAATCGCGGCTCTCGCAACAGTGTTCGCCTCTCCCGCCGTGGCGGCCCACGCCGATGCTGCGCAGCCGCTCGGCTCGGCGCCGGTGCCGGTCGGCCCCGCCCCGAACTGGCTCATCGCTGACCTGGATTCCGGGCAGGTGCTCGCCGAGCAGAACGGCTACGCCGCGACTCCCCCGGCCAGCACGATCAAGGTCCTGCTGGCATTGGTGGTGCTCGACGAACTGAACCTCGAGGACACCATGGTCGCCACCCCGGCCGACACCCACGTGGAGTGCAATTGTGTCGGGGTCAAGGCCGACCACAGTTACACCGCGCGGCAGCTGCTGGAAGGCCTGCTGCTGGTTTCGGGCAACGACGCCGCCAACGCGCTGGCGGACATGCTCGGCGGGCCCGAGTTGGCGGTGGCGAAGATGAACGCCAAGGCCGCTGCGGTCGGCGCGACCGCCACCCACGCCAGTACCCCGTCCGGGCTGGACGGCCCCGGCGGTCCGGGCGCCAGCACCCCGCACGACCTGGCGGCCATCTTCCGGGCGGCGATGGCCAACCCGGTGTTCGCCGAGATCACCGCGCAGCCCGCCGCGACGTTCCCGACCGATTCCGGGGAGCGTCCGATCGTGAATATGAACGAGCTGCTGGCCCGGTATCCGGGGGCGTTCGGCGGCAAGACCGGCTTCACCGATGCTGCCCGCAAGACCTATGTCGGCGGAGCGTCCCGCGACGGCCGGCGGCTGGTGGTCGCGATGATGTACGGGCTGATCCATGAGGGCGGGCCGACCTATTGGGACCAGGCGGCGGCCCTACTGGACTGGGGTTTCGCACAGTCTCCGATGTCGAGTGTCGGCTCGCTCTAGACCCGCGACTGGGCAGGGTTGTCCGGCATCCCCAGTTCGGGCCGAATAACTCTGCACGCTCAGCGGAGTCAATACACCCGGCCGCGCAGCATCACCAGGTCGGGACGCCCGAGCACCTCGGGGCCGCTGCGCGGGTCGTCGGCGAAACACACCAGGTCGGCCGAAGCGCCATGCTCCAGCACCGGTGCCCCCAGCCAGCGCCGGGCATCCCAGCAGGCCGCGCCCAGTGCCTCAGTGCGACTGAGGCCCACCTGGGACAGCGCGTCCACCTCATCGGCGATCCGGCCGTGGGCCACCATGCCGCCCGCGTCGGTACCGGCGTAGATCGGCACCCCGGCTTCGCGGGCCGCACCGATCCGTGATCGGCAGGTGGCGTGCAGCGCGCGCATGTGTGCGGCGTAGGTCGGGTACTTGGCCGCCGAGTCGGCGATCCCGGGGAAGTTGTCGATATTGATCAGCGTCGGCACCAGGGCGGTGCCGTTGGCCAGCATCATCGCGATGATGTCGTCGGTGATGCCGGTGCCGTGCTCGATGCAGTCGATGCCGGCGTTGATCAGGCCGGGCAGCGCCTCCTCGCCGAAGACGTGCGCGGTGACCCGGGCGCCGTTGGCGTGCGCGGCATCGATGGCCGACTTCAACACGTCGTCGGACCACAGCGGCGCAAGATCACCCACACCCCGGTCGATCCAGTCCCCTACCAGCTTCACCCAGCCGTCGCCCCGAACCGCTTGGGCAGCAACGGCTTCCGGAAGCCGATCCTCGTCATCGACGTTGATCGGCAGCCCGGGAATATAGCGCTTGGTCCGGGCGAGGTGCTGCCCGGCGCGGATGAT
The DNA here is from genome assembly GCF_000972905.1 of Mycobacterium sp. UM_Kg27. Lineage (NCBI taxonomy): Bacteria > Bacillati > Actinomycetota > Actinomycetes > Mycobacteriales > Mycobacteriaceae > Mycobacterium > Mycobacterium sp. UM_Kg27. The sequence goes on along the minus strand of NZ_JRMM01000181.1, from coordinate 1,733 downwards.
GCGCGGCAGGTCGGCACGGTCGTCGAATGCGCGGGTGTCGACCGGTGAGCCCGCGTCACGGATCAGCAGGACCCCGGCGCGGCGTTCGGTCTCCGCTTGGCGCACCGCCTCGTCGACGTCCACCGGACCACCGGGCCCGATCCCGACGTGACAGTGCGCGTCGACCAGGCCCGGGATGATCCAGCCGTCGGAGAAGACGGTGTCGGCGCCATCGACCGGCTCGAGGCTGATCGCGCCGTCGACGATCCAGTATTCGACAAGCTGTTCGTCGGGCAGCCCGCGACCGGAAACGTGGAGCGCCAAATTACTTCTGGCCCGGGAAGTTCAGCTTGGACAGGTCGAAGTCGGCCAGCCCGGGAGGCAGCTCGTCGAGGCCTTCGGGCATCTGCGACAGGTCGGGGAAACCGGCGGGCATGCCGGGGCCGAACAGCCCCCTCGACTTCGGTGGGGTCGGGCCGCGGCCCTTGCCCTTCTTGCCGGCCTTACCCTTGGCTTTGCGGTTGGAGCTCTTGCGGCCCAGCCCGGGCAGGCCCATCCCGCCCATCATCGACGACATCATTTTGCGGGCCTCAAAGAACCGGTCGACGAGCTGGTTGACCTCCGAGACGCTGACGCCCGAGCCGTTGGCGATCCGCAGCCGCCGGGAGGCGTTGATGATCTTCGGGTCAGCCCGCTCGGCCGGTGTCATGCCGCGGATGATGGCCTGCAGACGGTCCAGCTGGCTGTCGTCGACGGCGGCCAGCGCGTCCTTCATCTGGCCGGCTCCGGGCAGCATGCCCAGCAGGTTGCCGATCGGGCCCATCTTGCGGATCGCCAGCATCTGCTCGAGGAAGTCTTCCAGCGTGAGCTCGCCGGAACCGATCTTGGCTGCTGCCTCTTCGGCCTTGCGGGCGTCGAAGACCTGTTCGGCCTGCTCGATCAAGCTGAGCACGTCGCCCATGCCCAGGATCCGGCTGGCCATCCGGTCGGGGTGGAAGACGTCGAAGTCTTCCAGCTTCTCGCCGGTGGAGGCGAACAGGATGGGCGCGCCGGTGACTTCCCGGACCGACAGTGCGGCACCACCTCGGGCGTCTCCGTCGAGCTTGGTGAGTACCACCCCGGTGAAGCCCACGCCCTCGCGGAATGCATCGGCGGTGGTGACGGCGTCCTGGCCGATCATGGCGTCTAGGACGAACAACACCTCGTCGGGCTGCACCGCATCGCGGATGGCCGCGGCCTGGGCCATCATCTCCTCATCGATGCCCAGGCGCCCGGCGGTGTCGACGACGACGACGTCGAAGTGCTTGGCCTTGGCTTCGGCCAGGCCGGCTGCGGCCACGGCGACCGGGTCGCCGGGGGTGCCGGTATCGCCGGCGACCGAAGTCCCGGGGTGCGGGGCGAACACCGAGACTCCGGCGCGCTCCCCGACGACCTGCAACTGGTTGACCGCTCCCGGGCGTTGCAGGTCGCAGGCCACCAGCAGCGGGGTGTGGCCCTGGCCGCGCAGCCAGGTGGCCAGCTTGCCGGCGAGCGTGGTCTTTCCCGCGCCCTGCAGACCGGCCAGCATGATCACCGTGGGTGGGGTCTTGGCGAACACCAGCTGCCGGGTCTGTCCGCCGAGGATGCCGATGAGCTCCTCATTGACGATCTTGACGACCTGCTGAGCCGGGTTGAGCGCACCAGAGACCTCGGCGCCCTTGGCCCGGTCCTTGACCCGGCCGATGAACGCGCGCACCACCTGTCTCTTATACACA
>NZ_JRMM01000180.1:0-6792 GCF_000972905.1 Mycobacterium sp. UM_Kg27 | reverse complement strand
TCGAAGCGCTTCACTACGATCACAGGCACACCCCACCGAAGGCGGGGTGATTCAAGGAAATCAGTCCCCGGACTTACCGGGACGGCTCATTATGTGACTTCTTCGGGCTCTTCGGCAGCGGACATGTTGAAACGCAATGCTGGCAATCTGGATCTGATCGGCGATGTCGCGGAACGTTTGGGGATCAACGCGAAACGCGCCAAGTCGGGGTTTAAGGTCACCGAGCCGATTAAGGGTGGCGCGCAGTACACCGACTTGCCGGTGTACAGCGATTGGCAGATCACGTCAGGGTTCGCGCATGGGCGACCGTGGGCACATCACGGGTTCTTACACCGCGAGCAGGTCGACAGCGGCGCGGACGGTCACCCCGTCTATCGGATGACCGCACGCAAGGACATCACGCTCTACTTCGCCGTGCAGGCATTGCACCTTTTGGGCGAGCTTCTTCGGTTGCGAGATCGACGTGCCGGTCTGGCGATGCCGCCACGGCCGGACGGACTGCCAGACCATGAACCGAAAGCGCGACAGCCACGCGGCTGATCCCCAGCGAGCCCTGGGCCACCCGGGACTTCGTTAGCTGCGTGCGGGGCTGGCCGCTGTTGCCGCGCACGGGCGCAGGGGCCGCCGTCCCCACGACGCCACGTCTTAACAGGCCCCAGAGATCAATGACGTTGTGGGAGCCAGGTATCGGACTAGCCGCCGGGTAGTTGGTATGCAAGGGGCGCAAGGATGAAATTGGCCGTCGCTCATACGAGGTCCAATGTAAAGGATCTCCAATTTCATCCTTGCATCCCTTGCACTTCCACCATCCCGCTGGTCAGGACCGTTTTGCCCGCTCCGCCCACCCCTCCTCTACAGCTTCTCCACCCTCGTCGACCCGGAAGCCGACCCCGAGCATCGCCATGGTCCGCTTCGGTAGCGGAGCGCCCGTAGGTTGGCCGGAGACCCTGCTCGGTCTCCGAGACAACCCCTCCCGGCTAGTGGAGACCTGGCCCTTGCGCACCCCAGCCTTGTCAACATCCTCGTGACCGAGGAACCGTGAGGTGAACGTCTGCGCGGTCCACTGCCGATGCTTCGCGTCCGCCGACCAGGAGGTGAAGTCGTCGAACAAATCCCCCGTCGGCACCCACTGCTGTGGGTCGAAGACCAGGCGTTCAGTGATGTAGCGGAGCATCACGTCCGACTGTTCACGCCACTGAGCCGTGGCCTCGGTGACGCTTCTCGGGTCTGCTGACATGGCCATGTCATTGGCATACCAGCGCCGTGCACCTTCGACCAGCCAGGCCAGCACGGCCTGCTGCTGCTCCGTCCCGCCCTCGACCCTTCCCCGCAGGCCCGGATCTCCCAACCGGTCGTCGGGCCCCAGCCTCTCCCCCGCCTTGCGGTAGGTGTACGGAAAATCCAACATCACCAGCCGCCGCCACGTTCCGTGGTCCGACTCGTCGACCTTCGGAAAGTAATTCGTCGTGATGACCGCACTGTGAGTCGGCTTCCAGGAGACCGAGTCCTTGCCGATATGGCGAGCGGTCATCTCGCCGGTGCCTTGGATGTCCTTGAGGCGTTTAACGTTGATGTGCTGGTCGGGGAACTCCTCCATGACGGCCAGCCTGGCCCCACAAAGCTTCATCATCTCGGTGGGATGATCACTCGGCCTGGCCAGCAAAATCCGCTCGGGCATGGACACCATGTAGTCGCCGCCGAGTGCACCCCGGACGCCGTCAACGATCGTGGTCTTCCCATTCGATCCGCCGCCCTTCAGGACGAGCAGCCTGTCGTCCGGCACCGGGTGGCCCGTTATGCCCTGACCTAGCCGTTCCTGTAGCCAGACTTCACACTCGGCGTCCGGCAGGGCCTCCAATGCCTTATCCCAGTCCTCGTGCACCGCGTAGGGCACATAGTCGACGTCGATGACCTTCGTCAGGTACAGCTCGCGGCCGTGCGGACTCAGCTCACCGGTGCGCAGGTCAACCACGCCGTTGCCTACGTTGAGCAGGTCCGGATGATCATCGAAGCGGATCGACTGTGACTCTTTCGCGCTGACCATCCTTGCCACCCCGGCGAGACCCTCGATGCGGCTCCTGGACAGCAGCCCGGAGATCTTCTGCAGCCGGTTGTGGTCGGCACCGGCGAGCGCGCCACCCCGATGCAGCTCTATCAGTGCACTACGGACCTCGTCAGCGACGATCGGGTCCTTAGTCCGCGTCCACCGCCGCCCGTCATAGTGCATCCATCCGAACTCGGCGGTCCACTGGTAGTCCTGCAAGCTCTCCCGATAGATGCGCTCACCTAGATAAGCGTCCTCCAGCCGATCAGTGGTGTCGATCTCCCCGCTGTCGGACCGCTGAACGTCGACGCTCTCGGCCCAGTACTCGGAGTCGGTCTGCCCTGCGTCTCTGTCCCGACCTCCGCACTCTCGCAGGGCTTCCTCGTCACTCTTGGCTTCTGCCCTGCGGATGGCCTCTTGCAACTCGGGCGCTCCCTCGTCGACCCGAAGCTCTCGGCCCAAGTCATCAACCGTGAACCTGCCCAGGACGACATCCCGGCCGCGCCCGTAGTCGCTCTCGGTGATCCGCCCGCACCGGTGAGCGCAGGCCAACCGGATGAAGCAGCTCAACATCCAGTGATGACGACCATTGACCGCCTCGGTCTTCCAGCCCTCGATCATCGACAGGACGTACGGGTGGGTGAGCATCCCGTAGCGCCAGTCTCCGGCCTTACCCGCGACGGTCGCGCCGTCACCGCTGCCGGGTCTACTCTTCGGGGCCTCAGCCGGGATACCAGCCTCATCCAGGGCGTTCTCCACCCACTCCAGCGTGAGCGGTTCAGGTATGCCCAGCGGGGACTCCACCAGCTCAACCAGGCCCGGCTGGTCTGGCCGCTTTCTGTTGTATGACCCCGGCCAACGCAGGACCCGACTCATGTCGCTGACGTTGTCGACCTTGACACCATGCCGTGCTGCGACGTGGTCCACCAGCCGCTGGAACCGCCGCAGCCCGTTCTGCGCCCGCTCTCTGGCCGCGTTATCCTTCCACGGCTCCTCGGGGTTGAGCTTGAATCGCCAGGCGGGGTCGCCCACGTCGAGCAACCAATACGGGTGCAGTCCACCGCTGCCGGAGTCCACCAGCGCGATGGGGTTGGCCCCCAACATCTCGCTGACCTCCTTGACGATCATTAAGGCCTGGTCGACATCAACGCAGGCACCGTCCTTGCCGACGTCAAGGTCCGCCCAGAGCGCGACGCACCGGGTCACGTCTTCCGCCCTCCCCCGTCCACCGCGCACATGCCTACCGATGGGGTTGACCCCGAACCAGACGTTTGCGTCATTGATGTGTTCGGCAGCAACCCGGGCAGCGTCACTACCGCTGGTCAGTTGGGCCATGAAGTTGCGGTCGGGGCGCTGCCAGCACACGCTGACGTGCTCGTCCTGCCGGATGCCAAGCAGCTCCAAAAGCGGGGCACCTGAACCACCGACGACACTAGCGGCCATCACATCGAGTACGTCATGCTCATCCTGGTCGTTAGGCTGGCGGTTCTCCTCGGTGACCCCGTCGCGCTCCTCGCCGGGGTTGCTGTTCTCCACCATCAGCCGATCACCTCAGCGCTGCGAACAGCCCCAGAATCGATGCCCTCGGCGCGCGGGGCATGCCGGACCTGGCCTTCGGGTACGGCCGACGCCTTACCGTGAGCTTCTGAGATGACTTTTTGGCATATGGCTTCCTGGGCGCGGATAAAGTCCTCGACGGCGGAGCGCCGGTAGCAGACCTTGCCCGCAATCATCAGGTGCGGCGGCCAGGAACGACCTTCCTTGCGCTTGCGGCGCTCCGTGCTGTCGGAGACGCCGAGCCATTCCAGTAAGACCTGTCGGCTGATGATGTTGCATTGGGTGTCGCTCATCGTGATCCTCCGTCGGCCTGCGGTGGCCGTAACCGGATGGAGGCTTTGACCCCATCTACGCCTTGTGACCGACTCGGAACGTGTTTGACAGGGTCTGAATGCGAACGCCCGATCGCTGCACGATGCGCTCAACTTGGTGACTCGAAGCCCAACGGCAGGTCGGGTCTCGTTACGAAAAACAAGCCAGGCGGTCGAACTTGCTCACGCCGGAACCCTCGCCCCCGAGGTCCTGTGCGGGTGCTACCCAAACAATTGAGCGCCGAATCCGCCACGCGCACGCGGGGCACCGTAGCCGGGCCTCCTGATCGATGGTGGTGAGAATCACCGGCACTCGACACCACCCTCAGCCTCCCTGCGACAGAAGTCCGACAATCCGTTGGCGGACTTGCGTAGTCATCGGGGGAGCCTTATCTAGGGCATCCTCGATGGCCTTGACAAGGCGTTCCTCCTGCATAAGCCGCCGAGCGTCTACCAGCTCTGGGTCATCGCCAGGCCGGGAGCGAGTCAGCGCAGCATAGCGCGCTCGATGTCGCTGAAAGTCCCTGGCAGACAAGGGTTTCTCCTGGAAAGATGAAGAGAGAGAACGCAATGACTTTTTGCGTGCCGGTCTCATCTCAGCGCCCGGTTACTCAACGTCCGGGCGGTCCGCCGCAGCCCCGCTGCACTTGTCAGCCTTGGCGTGACCCCTTCAAGCTTGCTGCCCAGTGTAAGCAGCTTCCGGCCGTCGCAGCAACCCCGATAATCTCGCTAAAACATCTACTGCCAGCGTATTTAACCTCTATAGGTCGACTATAGCAACGCTATAGGACGGCTGAATTCCGTTTGGTAGACCACCGGTATTCGATAGCCGGGGCGGCTGACCAGCGCAAACCTCTTCAGCGCCAGTTGATCTCAACGAAGTCAGGATCGAAGTTCCTCACGCCCTTGCGGACTGGGTTCACGACCACCTCGAACAGGGAGTTGACGATTTTTCCTCTGAGGTCGGGCGATGCGGCCAGCCAGCGCTCGACCAGCTTGTCGGTGTCCAACGCGGCCGGGTCATCTTCCCCGGCCAACAGCGCGAGCGCCGGAGGGCTCGCTACAGCATCGGCCAGGCGGCGGTCGATCGCGTCAATCTCGGCGGTGAGCACGGCAGACTCGCGTTCCACTGCGGCCATGTCGAGCACCCCTGTTCGGAGCAACGTGGCCAGCTGATCCTTAGTCGTAGCCTTGGCTTCCCGCTCAGCTCGCAAACCGTCGAAATCAACACCGTCTTGGCCTCGACGAAGGTCCGCACCTAAACCGTGGCGCTCCAGATAACCGAGCACCACTCTCTCGACATAACCATCCAGTGCCGCCTGATTGCGGCCCACATGCGCACCAGGGCGGCGACAAACGTATGCCGCTGGCCGGTCCCGACCGTGCGGGCGGGCGACGTACAACGGCCCCTTGCACAGGCCACACCGGGCAATACCGGACAACATGTGCCTGCGCTCGAACGCCACCGCGTTGCGCCGTTCCGGGTCACGCAAGAAGGCCCAAAGTCCTCGCCAGATACCTTCGTCGATGATCGGCTCCCATGCGCCCTGCCCGATGATCTCGCCACGGTGGACCCGCAGCGCAGCGAGTCGCGCGTTGGTCAGGACCCGACGGACATGAAGGTTCGTCCACTGCGCACCACGCACCGTCGTCACCCCTGACGCGTTCCACTCGCGGGCAACGGCATGCAGCGACTTGCCCGCAAGGACGTCCGTCGCCGCATGGCGCAGCATTGTGGCTTCCGGCTCCAGGGGTACACCGGTCTTGTCGTAGCCGAAGGGCCGCGATCCGGTCGAACACCACCGTCCGGCCAGAGCATGCTCCTTGTTGGCCAACTTGCGCCGTTCGGCATGGTGCTCCGACTCCTGCCGCGCCACCGACCCGAGAATGCGTCCGATCATCCGCCCGGCCGAGGTGGAGAGGTCCAAGTCGCCAGAACTGACTGTCTGAATCTGGATACCACCGCCCTCCGCCACATCGATGATGCGCTCCAGATCCTTCATCGAGCGGTACAACCGGTCGATGTGCCAAACGATCAACACCGAGAAATCGCCCGCCGCCATGGCGTCGAGCAGCTTCTCGAAATCAGGTCGCGCACGCCCCGAGTACGCACTGACGTCGTTGTCGCGGTAGGTGGCAACAAGTTCGTGCCCTCCGGAATCCGCAAGCTCACGGCACTCCTTGAGCTGTCGATCAGCGCCGACCTGCTCACCGGTCAGATCTCGGGAGATCCTCGTGTAAATGGCACACCGCATGGCTACCAGCGTATCCACTACGTGCCCAAAGATCGAAACTCTTTGTCTACAACCACCTGCACACCGTGCACGCGATTGCGTCCTGCAACGCCGCCGAGGTCGCGATGGGGATGCTGATGGAGGCCACCGTCCCGCGCAGCCACCGCTGGATCCCCAAGGCGATGAACGTGGCCTACCTGGCCAAGGCGACCACGTCGTTGCGGGCGACCGCCCGGTTGGATCCGCCGGAATTCGGCTCGATCGTCGAAGGCACCGAGTTGGTGGTGCCGGTCAGCATCACCGACAAGTCCGGCGTCGAGGTGGTGCACGCCGACATCACCACCTGGGTCACGCCGGCCTGAACTGTGCTCTGCCCGCCGAGCCGGCCCGCCCAATGAAGAAGTGAGAGTCAGCCGCGCAAGGTCGCCCAGAAGTCGCACTGGTGCTCGGCGGCGAAGTCGGTGATCGTCCGGCTGCCGTCGGTCCGCAGCGACATCCACCGCCGGTCGGGGCCGGTTCCGATCGCGGGCCAGTCGGGTTGATCCACGGCGATCGGCGCACCGGTCACCACGAACCCGGTCCAGTACTCGATCATCTGGTCGGACAGCCGGCGCTGGGCGGGGTCCAGCGGCTGTCTCTTATACAC
>NZ_JRMM01000179.1:0-6896 GCF_000972905.1 Mycobacterium sp. UM_Kg27 | reverse complement strand
CCGGCGGCGGGGCGGTCGGGGGCGGGGTAGCCGCCACCGCCGAGCCGACCGCGACAGCCGGCACATCAGCAACGACCGCCGGAGTTACCGGACCCACCGGCACAGCGGCGCCCGCGGGCACCGGCGCAGACAACCCGGCCAGGCCGGCTAGGCCGCCGACAGGTGCCACCACCGCACCCGCCGCGGCGGCCATCGCCGCCGGTTGGCTTATCGCCTGGAGCAATTGGGCGATATGGGTGGGCCAGTCGAACAGCACCAGGGCCGTGAAATACTGCAGCGCCGGGATGATCTGAGTGGGGTCCTGGGTGATAGCCAGGAAGTCCTGGTATAGCTCCAGCGTTCGCGCGAGGTACCAGATCGGTTTGGTGGCATCGGCGTAGAGCTCATATTCAAAGCCGTTGATTGTTCCGGCGGCCGGGTTCCAATTGATCCCGAATTTCTGCAGGAAGTCCGCGACGGCGGTAGTGACCCCATTGGTGACGCGGTCGACCCCTGCGACCCCGTCTTCTAAACCGAGGCTTTTCAAGTACGGCTTGAGGAAATCGAGCAGGCCCTGCAGCGGGTTCTCGGTTATCGGTTGCGGCGACCACGGTGACGAGGCCTCTGCTGGCCTGTGGATCGGGGCCGCGGGAGCGACGGTCGGGGCCGCTGCCGCCGACGCTTCGCAGGCAGCCTGGTAGGCCGCCATGACGGTGGCCGCTTGCACCCACATCCGCAGGTAGTCCGCCTCGTTGAGCGCGATGGGAATGGTGTTGATCCCAAAGAAATTCGTCGCCACCAAGACGCCGTGGGCGGCGTGATTGGCGGCCAGTTCCGGCAGCGTCGGCATCGCCGCCAGCGCGGCGATATACGCCGCCGCCGTCTGTTCATGCGCGGCCGCCATTCGGGCACTGTCGGCGGCGGTTCGATCCAGCCACGCCAGATACGGCAGGTGCGCTGCCTGGTACTGCTCACCGGCCACACCGCGCCACAGCCCGGCCGCTACCGAAGCCAATACTGCGGTCAGATCCTGCGCCGCCGCGGTGTACGCCACGCTCAGGGACGACCACGCGCCGGCGGCAGCCAACAGCGGGCCGGGGCCCGGACCGGAGCTGAGCAGCGTCGCATGCACCTCAGGTGGAGACGCCATCCACATCGGCCCGAACACAAGAATTCACTTTAGCGAATCTATAGTTTCGGGTGGCCGAACTCCTGCTCGTTTTCGGTGCGCCAACTGCCCGGCAGCACGGGCATGCGTGCCGCGTCGTCGAAAACGCCGCCGCCCGACACTGTCAGCCCCCCGGCCGGGGCGCCGTCGCGGGCCAGCGTGCCGGCGAATCCGGCCGCTCCGCGCGGCGACGCGGTCAAGCCCACCTCAGCCGGCTCCGCCCACTCCGGCGCGACCCCGACGTTGAGGTCCATGACCGCGTCGTCGGGCCTGCGCACCGCAGCGCGCTTGCGGACCCGGGCCCGCCGCTCAGCGCGCTCGGCCGCGGTAACCGCAGCGGCGGTCGCACTACCGCTCGGCTGCGAGGCCTTGCGCGACGCTGCGGCCCCGACGGGCATGCCGGTCCCGGCGCCAACGCCGGGCGGACCGAGCAGATACGGCGGGAAGAACGGCGACGCGCCCGGCGGCGGGGGCGGTGCCGCCGGCGCGGGGCTGCTGAGGCCGGCCGTCGCGGGGCCCGGCGCTGGAGCCGGCGCCGGGGCCGGCGTGGTCGGCGTCGCGGGTACCGGCGCTCCCGCCGAGCCGGATCCGAACCCGGCGAAGCCATCGGGAGTGGCGTCCACCGGCAGCGGCGGGAGCGGTTGCGGACCACCGGCCAATCCGGCCAGCCCGGCGAAACCGCCCACCGCGCCTACCGGGGCGATCAGCACGCCGATCGCGGCCGCGAACAACTGCGGCGATTGGGCCAGCCAGGAGCCGATCTCGGCGAGGTGTGTCGGCCAGTCGAACTCGGCGAGCTGAACCAGATACTGAAACGCCAGCGCGGGGTTCTGCTGGAAATTCACCCCGAGCTGCTGAAAGTCCTCCAACAGTTCCAGCGCCCGCACCAGCCAGAACATCGGCTGGCCGGCATCGGTGTACTGGTCATAGGGAATTCCGTTCACCATCGCGTGGGCGGGATCCCACTTGATCTGCCCGTTGCTGGCGGTCTGCAGAATCTTGGCGATCAGCTGATCCAGCGGACCATTGACCGTGGGGTCGGTGGGATCGTCGCCCTCGGCGGGGTGCGCGTCGGCCTTGACGATCGGGGGCGCCGCCGGGGTGTGCGGCATCGCGGCCACCGCGGCGCCACTGACCGCTTGATACGTCGCCATGGTCGCGGCGGCCTGCACCCACATCCGCACATAGTCGGCCTCGTTGAGCGCAATCGGAATGGTGTTGATGCCGAAGAAATTCGTCGCCACCAATACCCCGCGGGTGGCGTGATTGGCGGCCAGTTCCGGCAAGGTCGGCATGGCGGCCAGCGCGCTGACATACGCCCCCGCAGCCGTCTCATACTGGGCCGCGGTCGCCGCACTGTCCGCGCCGGCCCGAGTCAGCCACGCCAGGTAGGGCCAGTGAGCGCTCGCATACGCCTGGGCACTCGGGCCTTGCCACGCCCCCGCCCCGACGGAGGCCAGCACCCCCTGCAGTTCGTCCGCGGCGGCAACGTACTCGGCTTCCAGCGCCGACCAGGCGGAAGCGGAAGCCAGCAGCGGGCCGGGTCCCGCTCCGGCGCTCAGCAACGCGGAGTGCACCTCGGGCGGAGATGCCATCCATGCCGGCGCCGGTGCCGTCACCGACTGCCGTCCACCAAGTTGTTGAACATGGTTTTCATTATCGGCAATTGAATACCCGCTGCGGCCGCCCCCGCAAGAGACTCCGCCTCCGCGTTAGCCCCGACAACGAAGTGAAGTGAATGGCCAGCCCGGCACGCTCAGTCACATGCAGACTTCGCGGCTCAGCGTCACGGAGCGCGTCGACAACGACCGGGAAACCCGGTTCGAATGGAGCGGGAAGACCTAGAACAGGGTCGGCAGGCCGATGGCCGAGTCCACCGCCAGCGCACAGAAGACCAGCGCCAGGTAGTTGTTCGACTGCAGGAAGAGCCGCAGCGGCTTGACCGGCTCACCGCGACGCACGCCCGCGTACAGCTGGTGGGCCATAGCCAGGAACCACGCGCCGGCCAGTACCGCGACCGCGGCGTAGAGCCAGCCTGCGGCGGGCACCAGCGCCAACGTGGCCAGCACGGTCGCCCAGGTGTAGACCACGATCCGGTGGGTGACCACATTCTCGCTGGCGACCACCGGCAGCATGGGCACCCCCGCCGCCGCGTAGTCCTCCTTGTAGCGCATCGCCAGCGCCCAGGTGTGCGGCGGCGTCCAGAAGAAGATCACTAAGAACATCACCACCGCGGGCCAGCCGATGGTGCCGGTGACCGCCGACCAGCCGATCACCACCGGCATGCAACCGGCCGCTCCGCCCCACACCACGTTCTGGGAGGTACGCCGCTTGAGCATCATCGAGTAGACCAGCACGTAGAACGCGATGGTGGCCATGGCCAGCAGGCCCGATATCAAGTTCGTGGTACGCCACAGCCACACGAACGAGGCGGCACCGAGCCCCAGGCTGAACACCAGAGCGTTGCGGGTCGGCACCGCGTCGCGAGCCAGCGGGCGGCGCGCAGTGCGCTTCATCACCTTGTCGATGTCGGCGTCGACGACGCAGTTCAGCGCATTGGCGCTGGCGGCGGCCAGCATCCCGCCGATCAGCGTATTGAAGATCAGCAACGGATTCACCGTGCCGCGGTCGGCCAGTAGCATCGCCGGAATGGTCGTGACCAGCAGCAACTCGATGATTCGGGGCTTGGTCAGCGAAAGGTACGCCAACAACGTGTTGCGCACGGCGCGTATTCGGCGCGGCTCAGCGCGCTCGCGAATACTCACGTGATGACTCCTAGGATGGCAGCTGCGACGCCAGCTTCTACTACGGACGGACGCCAGCTTCTACTACGGACGATGGTAGACCGCCTGGCCAGGTCGTCCGAATCGCAGGGTCAATTCACGGCGAATCCACACGGCAACCGGACCTGCAACACTGCGCGTGCCCGCATTAGGGTGAGAAGCAACCTGGCTTGCATTTGAAGACCTATCTCAAAGATGAGGACCCGACGTTCGTGACCACTGCTGCAGAGATCTCCGCCCTTACCCGCCCGCACCACCCCGCTGACTGGGCCGAGATCGACTCCGTCGCAGTCGACACCGCCCGGGTGCTGGCCGCCGACGCGGTGCAGAAGGTCGGCAACGGCCACCCGGGTACCGCGATGAGCCTCGCGCCGCTGGCCTACACGCTGTTCCAGCGGGTGATGCGCCACGACCCGTCCGACACCACCTGGTTGGGCCGCGACCGGTTCGTGCTGTCCTGCGGGCACTCCAGCCTGACCCTGTACATCCAGCTCTACCTGGGCGGTTTCGGGCTGGAACTGGCCGACATCGAGGCACTGCGCACCTGGGGTTCCAAGACCCCGGGGCACCCGGAGTTCCGCCACACCAAGGGTGTGGAGATCACCACCGGCCCGCTCGGACAGGGCTTGGCCTCGGCGGTCGGCATGGCGATGGCCGCACGCTATGAGCGCGGCCTGTTCGACCCCGACACCGCCCCCGGCGAGAGCCCGTTTGACCACTTCGTCTACGTGATCGCCTCCGACGGCGACATCCAGGAAGGCGTCACCAGTGAGGCCTCCTCGCTGGCCGGCGTCCAGCAGCTGGGCAACCTCATCGTGTTCTACGACCACAACAAGATCTCCATCGAGGACGACACCGCGATCGCGCTCTGCGAGGACACCGCGGCCCGCTACCGGTCCTACGGCTGGCACGTCCAGGAGGTCGAGGGCGGCGAGAACGTGACCGGCATCGAGGAGGCCATCGCGAATGCCAAGGCCGTCACCGACAAGCCGTCGTTCATCTCGCTGCGCACGATCATCGGTTACCCGTCCCCGGGCAAGATGAACACCGGCGCCATCCACGGTTCCGCGCTCGGCGGCGACGAGGTGGCAGCCACCAAAGCCGCACTCGGATTCGACCCGGACAAGGCGTTCGACGTCCGCGAAGACGTGATCACCCACACCCGCGGGCTGGTGGCACGCGGCAAGCAGGCCCACGCCGACTGGCAGGAGCAGTTCGAGTCGTGGGCGGCCCGCGAGCCGGAGCGCAAGGCGCTGCTGGACCGGTTGATCGCAGGCGAGCTGCCCGAGGGCTGGGACGCCGAGCTGCCGTACTGGGAGCCCGGCTCCAAGGCCGTTGCCACCCGCGCCGCATCCGGCAAGGTGCTCAACGCAGTAGGCGCCAAGCTTCCCGAATTGTGGGGCGGCTCAGCCGATCTGGCGGGCAGCAACAACACCACCATGGACGGCGTCAAGTCGTTCGGGCCGGCGTCGATCTCCACCGGCGAGTACACCGCCGACCCCTACGGCCGCACCCTGCACTTCGGGATCCGCGAGCACGCGATGGGCTCGATCCTGTCCGGCATCGTGCTGCATGGGCCCACCCGCGCCTACGGCGGCACGTTCCTGCAGTTCTCCGACTACATGCGGCCCGCGGTGCGGTTGGCGGCGCTGATGGACATCGACCCGATCTACGTGTGGACGCACGACTCGATCGGGCTCGGCGAAGACGGTCCGACGCACCAGCCGATCGAGCACCTGGCGGCGTTGCGCGCCATCCCCCGGCTGTCGGTGGTGCGACCGGCGGATGCCAATGAGACGGCCTACGCGTGGCGCACAGTGCTGGCCCGCGGCGCGAGCAGCGGTCCGGTCGGGCTGATCCTGACCCGGCAGAACGTGCCGATCATCGAGGGCACCGACGCCGAAGGCGTCGCCCGCGGCGGCTACGTGCTGGGCGGCCTGGAAGCCGTCGGCGCCGACGACCCCGACGTGGTGTTGATCGCCACCGGTTCGGAGGTGCAGCTCGCGGTCGAAGCGCAGAAACTCTTGGCGGCCAAGGACATCAATGCCCGCGTGGTGTCGATGACATGCCTGGAGTGGTTCGAATCGCAGCCGGCCGACTACCGCGATGCAGTGCTGCCACCGTCGGTGTCGGCCCGGGTGGCGGTCGAAGCCGGTATCGCACAGTGCTGGCACAAGATCGTCGGCGACACCGGCGAGATCGTCTCGATCGAGCACTACGGCGAGTCCGCCGACTACCAAACGCTGTTCCGTGAGTTCGGTCTGACCGCGGAGGCTGTCGTCGCCGCCGCCGAAAGAACACTGGAAAACTGACGTCAATCGAAACCGATTGAGAAGGAGCGCAACATGACTCAGAATCCCAAGCTTGCCGCTCTCAGCGCCGCGGGCGTGTCGGTGTGGCTCGACGATCTGTCCCGCGACCGGCTCACGTCCGGCAACCTGGCCGACCTTGTCGCCACCCGCAGCGTGGTCGGCGTGACCACCAACCCGACCATCTTCCAGAAAGCACTGGAGAAGGGCCACGCCTACGACAAGCAGCTGGCCGAGCTGGCCGCCCGCGGCGCCGACGTGGACGCGGTGATCCGCACCGTCACCACCGACGACGTGCGCAACGCCTGCGACGTGCTGGCTGCGGCATGGGAGGCCACCGACGGCGTGGACGGGCGGGTGTCGATCGAGGTCGATCCGCGGCTGGCCCATGACACCGACAAGACCGTGGCCCAGGCCGTCGAACTGTGGAAGATCGTCGACCGGCCGAACCTGTTCATCAAGATTCCGGCCACCAAGGCGGGTCTGCCGGCTATCACCGCGGTACTGGCCGAAGGGATTTCGGTCAACGTCACGCTGATCTTCTCCGTCGAGCGGCACCGCGAGGTGATGGACGCCTACCTGGCCGGTCTGGAGGCCGCCAAGGCCGCCGGACACGACCTGGCCAAGATCCACTCGGTGGCTGTCTCTTATACACAT
>NZ_JRMM01000178.1:0-6911 GCF_000972905.1 Mycobacterium sp. UM_Kg27 | reverse complement strand
CGGCAGCGTCAGATGTGTATAAGAGACAGACCCAGGTTGCTGATGGACAAGGCCAGCGCCGTCTGCAGCAGCGCCGGGGCCAGCTGGCTAAGCAGCGGCGCGAGTTGGGCGGCATGGAACGTCAGGTCGGCGATGATCCAGGTGAGGTCGGTCATGAACGCGCCAGGATTGGTCAGCAGGTCGATCAGCAGCACTTCGGCGTAGTAGCCCAGTTCGCCCCATACGGCCACCCACCATCTCGGGTCAGTCGGATCCAGGCCCTCGCTGGCGTGATCGTGGTTGTGACCGCCATCCAGGTCGTCGTCGTCGTTGTGCTCGTGCTCGTGCTCGTGGTCGTGGTGCTCGTCGTGCTCGTGGTCGTCGTGACTGTGGTCGACGATCGTTGGCGCTACAGCCGGCTGCGGCGCCGAGGCCAATGCTGCGCCGGACACCGCTTCGTAGGTGGCCATAGTGGTCGCGGCCTGGACCCACATTCGGAGGTAGTCGGCTTCGTTGAGCGCTATCGGAATGGTGTTGATGCCGAAGAAGTTGGTCGCGACCAATACACCATGGCTGGCGTGATTAGCGGCCAGCTCTGCCAACGTCGGCATGGTCGCCAGCGCGGTGACGTAGGCCGCAGCCGCTGCTTCGTGCAGGGAGGCATGCGCGGCGCTGTCGGCACTGGCTTTGGTCAGCCACGCCAGGTACGGGAGATGCGCGGCGAGGTAGCTCGCGGCGCTGGGTCCCTGCCATGCCCCGGCCTCGGTGGCGGCCAACGATTCCCGCAGCGCTTCGGCGATCGCGGTGTACTCAAGGCTCAGCAATGACCATGCGCCGGCGGCGGACAACAGTGGGCCGGGCCCAGGGCCGCTGCTCAACGCAGCTGAATGAACCTCTGGAGGAGATGCCATCCACATAGGCGCGGTCATAGAGCTCACCATACTGAAAATGAAAATCATTATCAATAACGATAAGAGTTGTGCGCTGGCCGTGGACGCCGAGGACTGCTGGTGGACACGTGACTGGTGGTACTGCTGTTCCCGTGAGGCGGATGTCCGTATGTCGGGCAAGCGCAAGACGTACGCCCCGGCGTTTCAGGGGCAGGCGGGCCGCCTGGTAGTCGAGACCGGTCGGCCCGTGCCCATGTGGCCGCCGAGATCGGTGTGGGTGAGCAAGCGTTGGGCCGCTGGGTGCGCCCCGCCGGCGAGGTGTCCGACGCCGACAATAATGGTGTGGCGCTTAATGCTGACGAGCGTCCTGAGCGGGTGCTGTTGAGCGAAGAGAACGCTGAATTGCGTTCGGGCGGGCAGCTTTTGAAAAATCCGCAGCTTCGTCGCCTCCGAACGGAACGGTGGAAGCGTACCGGGTCATCGAAGTCGAGAAGGTCAACTCGCCATCGTGCCGATGACCGGCGTTTCCATGACGTCTCCGGTCAGGTGTACGGCGCACCGCGATCCGGGCTGATCTGCAGATCCGAGTGAGGACGGGGAAGTCATTTCCGGTAAGACCGCGGCAGCCTCCATGCGTCGGCAGCGACTGGCCGGAATCAGCCCACGGCGGTTCGTTCCGGTGGCCACCCTCGTCGATCTCGACGCCCACCGGCCCACCGGCTTGGTAGATCGCCCATTCGATCAGGGGCGCTCGAGGTGAGCCCTGGACATACCCACTTCCTCCCAGCGAACCCGTGCACCGCTGCCTCGGGTGTCCACTGAAACTGAAGGCTCAATCACATGACAGACTCGCTCATCCCGGCCGTGACCACTCCAAGCCACGCTCACCAGAAGCCCGTTTCAGGTCGAAGTAGCTATGCCGTAACAAGCTCCACATCATTGAGGATGGCGGCATCGTCACGCGAGGGTGCGATCACGTTGCCCACCAGTCGATCGCCGTCTTTCCACAGCCGGGCCCGCAGCGTCTCGCCGGGGAAGACCACGCCGGCGAACCGGGCGCCGAAGGAACGGACCGCGCCGGCGTCGCCGTCCAGCGCGGTGTCCGCCGCTGCCTTGCAGGTCATGCCGTAGGTGCACAGGCCGTGCAGGATCGGCCGGTCGAAGCCCGCCGCGGCCGCGAACGCCGGGTCGGAGTGCAGCGGGTTGCGGTCGCCGCAGAGCCGGTAGAGCAGTGCCTGCTGCGGGGACACCGGGATGTCGACTTCGAAATCCGGTGCCCGGTCGGGCAGTTCGCTCGACGTCGACGGCCCGCGCTCGCCGCCGAAGCCACCCTCGCCGCGAGCGAAGATGGACCGGTGCTGCGTCCACAGTGGCGTGCCGTCGGTGCTGGTCACCGAGGTCTCGAGCACCACCACGGCAGCCTTGCCCTTGTCCCACACCTCGACGATCCGGCTGATCGCGCGGGCGCTGCCCGATGGAGGCAGTGGCGCGGGCACGGTCACCTTCTCCGAGGCGTGCAGGATCTTGGCCAGGTCGATCTCGATCCCCGGCCAGCTCACCTTCGGCGGGTCCACCTCGTTGAATGAGGCTGCGACGCAGCCGAAGGTCGGTAGTACCTGCGGCGTGCGGTCCACCACGTAGCTCAGCTCACGCGGATCCATCGGGTCCGACCCGGCGCCCAGCGCCAGGTTGTAAAGCTGCACATTGGTTGCGGTCCAGGAGAATTCGACCTGGCCGAACTCTGCTCCCAGTGCGACGTCGAGATCGATCGCCATAATCAGGCCTTTCCGGCGATGTCGAGGGCGGCCAGGTAGCCGAACGTCATGGCGGGTCCGATGGTGCCGCCGGGGCCGGGGTAGGTGTGGCCCATCACCGGTGCGCTGACGTTTCCGGCCGCATACAGCCCGGCGATGACGCTGTCGTCGTCGCGCAGTGCCCGGCCGTTGACGTCGGTGCGGATCCCGCCCTTGGTGCCCAGGTCACCGGGCACCATCTTGGCCGCGTAGAACGGGCCTTGCGCGATCTGGCCCAGGTTGGGGTTCGGCTTGTTGGTCGGGTCACCGTAGTAGCGGTCGTAGGCGCTCTCGCCGCGGTGGAAGTCCTCATCCACGCCCGTCCGCGCGAACTCGTTGAACCGCTCGACGGTCGCTGCCAGTGCGGCGGCCGGCACGCCGGTCTTGGTCGCCAGCTCTTCCAGGGTGTCGGCGGAGACGATCACCCCGGACTCCAGCCACTTCTTCGGGATCCGCTGTCCCGGCTGCAATCCCGCGAAGATGTAGTTGTTGCGGTAGCGCTGGTCGAAGATCAGCCAGGCCGGGATGTTCTCGCCGGGGCCGGGGCCCTGACCGAACTCGCCGCCGTACATGTGGTGGCAGGCCTCGACGTAGGGCATCGACTCGTTCATGAACCGCTTGCCGGCCATGTTGACGATGATCGATCCGGGCGAGTTGCGCTCCGAGAGCGCGAACCACGGTGCCCCGGGCAGCGGCACCGTCGGCCCCCACCAGGAGTCCTCCATGATGTCCAGGGCGGCGCCGAGCTTCTCGCCGGCCACGATCCCCTCGCCGGTGTTGGCCTTGGCGCCCACGGTCCATTCGGTGGTGATAGGCGCGCGCTGGTACTTCACCCGCATCTGTTCGTTGTGCTCGAACCCGCCGCTGGCCAGGATGACCCCGCGCCGTGCGCGGATCAGCCGCGGCTCACTCGACTCGGAGTCGCCCGCCGCCCGGACGTAGACACCGGAGACCACGCCGTCTTCCACGTAGAGGTCGGTAAGCGCGGTATTGAGCTGCACCGGAACTCCGGCTTTCTGCAGGCCGATGCGCAGCGGGGCGATCAGAGCCCGGCCCATCCCGACCAGGTTCTTGCCGGTGGCCTGGGCCCACATGGTGCGGGCGCCCACTTTCAGGCTGCGCAGCACCCCGCGCGGGTGGCGCTTGAGCTGGTTGAGCCGGACGTAGTCCTGCTGCATGACAACGACGTTCAGCGGCACTTTGCCGTAGGCCGGCTCCAGGCCGTTCATGTCCGCGCCCAGCTTCTTGGCGTTGAACGGCTTCGGCTCGATCGAACGGCCGGTGGGCTTGCCGCCGGGCTGCTCGGGGTAGTAGTCGGCGTAACCGGGAACCCAGCACATCTTCAACGGCGAGTTCTTCAGCACGAACGACAGCATCTCCGGCCCGCGCTGCAGATAGGTGTCGATCTTCTCGGCGGGAACCACGTTGCCGACGATGGTGTGCAGATAGGTGCGAGCAGCCTGGACGTCATCTTTGACGCCGGCGCGCTGCAGCACCTCGTTGTTGGGGATCCACACGCCACCACCGGAGCGAGCGGTCGAGCCGCCGTAGTGGGCGGCTTTCTCGATGACGATGGTGGACAGTCCGTGGTGGGCGGCGGTGAGCGCGGCGACCATCCCGGCGCCGCCGCTTCCGACCACGACGACGTCGTACTCCTGTTCGGCCATGTAGAACACGTTATAGAATTGCCCCGCCCGGGCGCCAGTTGGCTGGGCTTATCGCGCGCGCGGCTCCCGTGCAACCGTTCCCTACCCTGCTGGTAACACCTGGGTTTCGGCCAGGTCATGGCCACCTGGCGACACGGTAGAACGTGTTCTAGTTCCGGCTTGGACGCAGGGCCTTTCTGCCCTTTTGTCTCAGGTGAAGGCATGCTTTACTGGCGCTAGAACGTATCGTTTCTCCTGCGGTTCAGTAGTGAGGAGTTGTCATCGTGGCCAGCCCTACTATCCCGTCAGCCACCGGTATTCCGGCCGGTTTCGACTTCACCGATCCGGAAATCTATGCCGAGCGACTGCCCGATGCGGAGTTCGCCGAACTGCGGCGCAGTGAGCCGATCAAGTGGATCGAGCAGCCCGACGATAAGAGTGGCGGCTTCAAAGACGGCGGTTACTGGGCGATCACCCGCCATGAGGACGTCAAGGAGATCTCGCGGCTCGACGGCGTGTTCTCCAGTGAGCGCAACGGGGCGATCCCCAGGTTCCATGACGAGACAACCCGTGAACAGCTCGACGCGCAGCGGATCTTGATGTTGAACCAGGACGCGCCGAAGCACACGCGGCAGCGGCGGATCATTTCCCGTGGCTTTACGCCGCGACACATCTTGCCCTTGCACGATGACCTGCAGGCGCGGGCGCAGGCCATCACCAAAGAGGCGCTGGCGCGCGGTCGCGGGGACTTCGTGGTGGAAGTGGCCTCGGAGTTGCCGTTGCAGGCGATCGCGGGGTTGATGGGGGTGCCGCAGGAGGACCGCGGCAAGTTGTTCGACTGGACCAACCAGATGACGTCGTACGACGACCCCGAATTCGCGCACTATGACCCTGCGGCCTCGGCGCTGGAGATCATCACCTATGGGCTCAAGCTCGCGGAGCTCAAGCGGCGCAACCCCGGCCCCGACATCGTGACGACGCTGGTCGAGGCCGACGTCGACGGCGAGAAGCTGGGCGATGACGAGCTGGGCTACTTCATCATCCTGTTGGCGGTGGCCGGCAGCGAAACCACGCGCAACTCGATCACCCAGGGGATGATGGCGTTCACCGAGCATCCCGAGCAGTGGGAGCTGTTCAAGAAAGAACGTCCGGCGACTACCGCCGACGAGGTGGTGCGCTGGGCCACTCCGGTGACATCGTTTCAGCGCACCGCAACGCGTGATCACAACCTGAACGGCACGTTGATCAAAGAGGGGCAGCGGGTGGTGATGTTCTACCGCGCGGCCAACTTCGACGAGACGGTGTTCGACAAGCCGCAGGAGTTCAACATCTTGCGTGACCCGAACCCGCATGTCGGTTTCGGTGGTACTGGTGCGCACTACTGCATCGGCACACATCTGGCACGGATGACCATCGGACTGATCTTCAACGCGATCGCCGACAACATCCCCGACCTCAAGCCACTGGACCGCCCGCAGCGGCTGCGTTCGGGTTGGCTCAATGGCATCAAACACTGGCACGTCGACTACACCGGTGGTCGGTGATCAGGAACCGCCGATCTTGCAGCGGGTGAAGTAGGGCAGATCGGTCAGCGGCGCCGCCACGGTGGGCTGCGGCCTCGTCTCCGTGTTGGCGTTTTAGAACACGTTATAGAATTGCCGCTGAACGGCTCGTTTCATCCGCTCAACACCACCCGAGGGGACCATCGAAGATGCTCAGCGCCCAGATCCGTGAGGAACTCGCTGCCGAGTTGGCGCAAGCGGAGCGGAGTCGGGTTCCGATCTCTCCGTTGACGGCGGCTCAGCCCGGTATCGACGTCGTCGACGCCTACGAGATCCAGCTGATCAATATCCGCCAGCGGATCGCCGAGGGCGCCCGCGTCGTCGGACACAAGGTCGGCCTGTCCAGCGAGGCGATGCAGCAGATGATGGGCGTCGACGAACCGGACTACGGGCACCTGCTCAACGAGATGCAGGTGTTCGAGGACTCCCCGGTCAAGGCGTCGAACTACCTCTACCCGCGGATCGAAGTAGAGGTGGCCTTCATCCTGGCCGCGGATCTGCCGGGCGCCGACTGCACCGAAGAGGACGTGCTGGCCGCGACCGAGGCCTTCGCCCCGGCGATCGAACTGATCGACAGCCGGATCACCGACTGGAAGATCAAACTCTGCGACACCATCGCCGACAACGCCTCATCGGCGGGATTCGTGCTGGGCAAGCAGCGGGTCAAGCCCGGTGACATCGACATCAAGAACATCGACGCGTCCTTGACCAAGAACGGCGAGGTGGTCGCCCAGGGCCGCAGTGACGCGGTGCTGGGCAACCCGGTCACCGCGGTGGCCTGGCTGGCTCGCAAGGTGGAAAGCTTCGGGGTGCGGTTGAAGGCCGGCGACATCGTGTTGCCGGGCACCGCGACCCGGGCCATCGATGTACATGCCGGTGACGACTGTGTTGCCGAGTTCTCCGGG
Organism: Mycobacterium sp. UM_Kg27; assembly: GCF_000972905.1. NCBI lineage: Bacteria > Bacillati > Actinomycetota > Actinomycetes > Mycobacteriales > Mycobacteriaceae > Mycobacterium > Mycobacterium sp. UM_Kg27. Next base: position 136 of record NZ_JRMM01000178.1, on the reverse strand, counting down.
CTGGGTTCGGTCCGGCTGGTTTTCGCATAGATTCGAATTGAGGAGCGTTCATGGCTGCTAAGGCCTCAGTGGCGATTGTCGGGTCGGGCAATATCAGCACTGATCTGTTGTACAAGTTGTTGCGTTCGCAGTGGCT
>NZ_JRMM01000177.1:0-7037 GCF_000972905.1 Mycobacterium sp. UM_Kg27 | reverse complement strand
CGAACCGAACAGCGACTCGTTAGACCCGGTGAACCCATCGACCCCATTGCCGATCAACTCCCGCCCGAACAAGTCCACCCACGGCTGGTTGATCAGATCCAAAAACTGCTCATTACCAGCAATAAAGTCCTGCGTCAGGGTGTACAGCGGCAGGTACAACTGCTCGTGATAGAAGGTCGCCACCGCCAGATCGAACTGCTCAAACACGTCATAAATGAACCCCGCATCGGCCGCACCCGGATCGGCCAACCAGCCCGACCACACCCCCGCAGCCGCACCCGAATCCGACAGTCCCGACCAGAACACCGGATCGAACAAATCCTCAAAATCCGCAGACGCCGACGGCACTGGGCCGGCCCCGAACGCCAAAAACGCCGCCACCACACTCGACGCACCCACCACACGCCGCCGCACCACGCGCCCACCAGACGAACGAACCACGTCGCCGCATACCTGCTGGCCCTTCGATCGACCCATGCGCTTGCTGCTGTGCTGACGAGTCACGTCCTACTTGCTCCCGGATCGGCGTGTCCTCAACCTGAGGATGCGGACAGGCTCCGCTCAGGCGGAAGCTACCGACGAGTAGCGCGGCCCGCCACTCGAAACTGGAGAGAAGTTTCCTGTCGCGGAAAGAGAGCGATCGAAATAGCCCTAGAACGCCAGGTCGCGTTCACAAAGTTGATGAAGTCCATCACAATGGACATAGAAAGTGAACTTAACCATAGGATTGCTAATGGAAACATCGACTTTTCCGACAGGCGCCATCGCCGGCAGCGGCCGATCCCCCGTCGGAACCGTAGCCCGACCAGTTTTTGAGACCTAACCCGGTCGCTCAATCGCGACGCTCGTCTACTTTTGATGCCCTCTGTGCCGTCGCCGGATTTAGGTGGCGCTCCCAAGCCGTCGTCGACGTCTCCGTCGTGTCAGCGGGTTGCCACCATGGTGTGCACTTCCTCGACGGTCCAGGGCGAAAAGCGCTGGTGATCGCGGTATCCGAGCACCGCGGGGATGGGCCGCTCGAAGCGGCCGAGAAAACCGCCCGAGGCCAGGAACACCGATCCGCTGACCCCAGCAGACAGGTCACTGGCCAGGTAGGCGTACAGCGGCGCGACGTACTCGGCGGGGGCCGGATCCAGCGAAGCCCGCATGCTGATCTCATCCAACAGACCTCTGGCGTTCAGGTCTCGGATGTGTTTCTCATAGTCATCTCCGGTGGACAACCGGGTCTTCGCGCCGGGACAGACGACGTTCGCCCGCACCCCGTAGGGGGCGAGTTCCGCGGCCACCGCCACGGTCAGGCCGTTGATCGCGCCCTTGCCGGCGGGATATCCGGTGCCGCCGTAGTCGCCCAGAAATGCCACCGATCCGCTGTTGACGATCGAGCCGCGGCACTGCTCGACCATGATCGGCGCGGCCGCCCGGCAGGTCTGGAAAGCCGTGCCCAAGTGTGCGTCGAGCAGATCGTGGAACTGCTCGGTGGACACCGACAGGATCGAGGATCCGGGGGGTTCGGCGACGCCGGCGCAATTGATCAGCACGTCGACGCTGCCGTATTCCTCCCGACAGGCCTGGACCAGCGCCACGGCCGTCGCCTCGACATGCGCCGCACCGGCCAGGCCGACGGCCCGCCCACCCGAACCGGTGATCGCGCCCACCGTCTCTGCCACCGCCTCGGGATCCCGGCCGTTGACCACCACTCCGGCACCGCACGCCGCCAACAGTTCAGCTACCGCCCGGCCGATGCCGCGGCTACCACCGACCACGACGGCGCCCCGCGCGGCGAGCAGGGTCTCGGTCACTCGCCCTTCTGCTTATCCAGAACGGCTGCGACGTTGGCCTTCTTGTCCTCGCCCTTGCCCTCGGCGGCGGCCCTGTTGCGCTTGGCAATCACCTTCTCCACCACGGCGTTCAACCCGGATCCACGTGGGAAGCCGACGTAGTGGGTGATGAAGATGGCCATCTCGCGCAGCTCGTCCTCGGTCAGTTCGCCGTTGTGCAGCGCGGCGTTGACCTGGATCTCGGCGAGGTCCTTCTCCCCCACCGCGGTGACCACCGTCAGCGTCATCAGGCGCTTGTCGCGCATGGAAAGCCCCGGCCGGCTCCAGATCCGGCCGAACAGGTGATCGGCGGTGAGCGCAAAGTACTCGCCCGGCATGTCGGGCATGTCCCAGGCGTAGACCTCGTTCATCTTGGCCAGCCCGGTACGGCGCAGTTCGTCCATCTGATCTCTCCTAGTCCTTGGAGTGCGGCACACCCAGACCGGCGGCGAGTTCGGCGAGCGCCACCTGGGCAAGCGGAAGGTCGACGCCGGTGGTCTGTCCCAATCCCAGTGCCAGGCTGAGGTCTTTCTCGCCGAGTCCCCGGGTGTGAGTGAAGGCGTTGTAGAGGAAGTGGTCCGCCGGAAGCGGTGCGGTCGAGTCCAGCAGCATGATCGCGCCGGGTCCACCGGTGAGCGCATCGGTGTGACGCACCACCCGGCCCAGCGCCTGCAGATCGAGTCCGGCCGCCTCGGCCAATTTCATCGCTTCACCGGCCGCTGCGTAGGCAGTGAACGTCAACATGTTGCGCGCCAGCTTCATCCGCGTTCCGGCACCGGGCGCCCCGGCATGGATCACCAACGACGCCCACTGCTTGAATGCCGGCTTGATCTGCTCGTAGACCGCGCGATCGGCACCGACCATGGTTGCCAGGTCGCCTTTCTCGGCCGCACCCGCACCACCGCTGACCGGTGCGTCGATGACATGAATGCCCTGCGGCTTCAGTTCCTCGGCCAGCTCAGCGGCCGTGGTGTCGGCGATTGTCGAGTGGATCGCGATGACGGCACCCGGCTTCACCGCGGGCACCAGTTCGGCGACCACTTGCCGGACTTGGGCGTCGTCGAGCACCGTGATGCTGATGATGTCGGCGTTCGCCCCGACTTCCGCGACGCTGCCGGCGACCCTGGCTCCGGCCTCGGCCAGTGGCGTCATCGCCTCGGTCCGCAGGTCGAATATCGTGACGCCACCGGGCCAGTCGACCAAACGCTTGGCCATCGGTGCACCCATGTTGCCGAGGCCGATGTAGCCAAGGCGCGGCTGTTGTTCCGGGCTGCTCATGAGCGGATGATCTGTCCGCCGTCAACGTTGAAGATCTGGCCGGTGATCCACGACGCCTGGTCCGAGAGCAGGAACAGACACATCGGGACGAGGTCCTCCGGCGTACCCATCCGGGCCAGCGGCAGCTGCTGGACCATCTGTTTCACGATGGCCTGCGGGGTGGTGACCCGGTTGGCCTCGGTGTCGATCGGGCCGGGTGCGATCGCGTTGATCCGGATGTTGCGCCAGCCCAGCTCACGGGAGAGCTGCTGAGTCAGACCGTTAACCCCGACCTTGGCCAGACCGTAGAAGTTCGAGTACACCCATGCCGCGGTGGAGGACTGGTTGACGATCGCACCGCCGCCCCGCTTGGCCATCTGCTCGTAGACGACCCGCGTGCAGATCAGTGCGCCGTCCAGGTTCACCCGCATGAAGTTCTCGTAGTAGTCCCACGGCACGGTAAGCAGGCCGTCGAGCTTCATCCCGCCGAAGATCGCGGCATTGTTGACCAGGTAGTCGATTCCGCCGAACTCGGCCACGGCCGCATCCGCCATTGCGTGCGCCGACTCCAGGTCTGAGACATCGACGCGCACCGCGATCGCCTTGCCGCCATCGGCGACGATCTGGTCGGCCACCGTCTTCGCGCCGTCGATGTTGATGTCAGCGACCACTACCGCGGCACCGTCGGCGGCGAGGGCCTGGGCGTAGGCCTGCCCGATTCCGCCACCGGAGCCGGTGACGATAGCCACCTTGTCGTCGAATTGACCCATCTGCTTGTTCTCCTTGATCCGGTGTTGGTCGTTAGTTCGCTGCTGTCGCAATGGCTTTGGTTTCGAGGTACTCCTCGAACCCGGCGATGCCCATCTCGCGGCCATTGCCGGACTGCTTGTACCCGCCGAACGGCATGTCCGCGGAGTACCAGACCCCACCGTTGACGTTGACGGTGCCGGCCCGCAGTCGGGCCGCCACTCCCGCCGCCCGCTCGGCGTCGGCGCCGTAGACGGTGGCGGACAACCCGTAGGGCGAGTCGTTGGCGATGCGCACCGCGTCGTCGTCGCCGTCATGCGCGATCACGGTGAGCACGGGGCCGAAGATCTCTTCGCGGGCCACCCGCGCCTCGTTGGTCAGCCCAGCGATCACGGTGGGTTCGATGAAGAAGCCGGCGGGCTGGTCCGCGGGGCGACCGCCGCCGCAGGCGAAGTTGCCGCCCTCGGTGATCGCGAGATCCAGGTAGCTCTGCACCCGGTCGCGCTGGCGAGCCGAGATCACCGGGCCGCAGATGGTGCCGGGCTTGGACGGGTCCCCGGCCTTGATCGAGCCCATGGTGCCGGCCGCGATGGCGACCGCTTCGTCGTAGCGGGCCCGGGGCACCACCAGTCGCGTGGTGATCGCGCAGCCCTGCCCGGCGTGCAGGCAGACCGAGAATCCGGCGACCGAGCAGGCCGCGGCCAGGTCGGCATCGTCGAGCACCAGGAAGGCGGATTTTCCACCCAGCTCCAGGAACACCTTCTTGATGGTGGCTGCGGCGTCGGCCATCACGCTACGGCCGGTGGCGGTCGAGCCGGTGAACGAAACCAAGTCCACCCGTGGGTCTTTGGCTAGTGTGGCGCCCAGCGCGTGGTCGGTCGAGGTGACGATGTTGACCACACCCGGCGGAATGTCGGTCTGCTCCGCGATCAGCTCTCCGAGCACCGCGGCGACCCACGGCGTATCGGGCGCGGGCTTGAGCACGACAGTGTTGCCGGCGGCCAGCGCCGGGCCCAGCTTGGCCAGGTTGATCTGGTGCGGGAAGTTCCACGGGGTGATGGCGCCGACGACGCCCACCGCCTCTCGCACCACCGAGCGCCGCGTAGGGATGCCCATCGGCGAGGCTTGGCCGAGATCCTTTGCCCACTCGTAGTTTTCGGCGGTGTCCGCGGCGAAACTGAGATCGTTGATCGGCCCTTCCAACTGCGCGCCGGCAGTCAGCATCCGGGGCGCGCCCACGTCGGCGATCGTCAGATCGCGAAGCTCCTCGACATGCTCGAGCATCGCGTCACGCAACTGACGTACGCAGCGCACCCGCAGTTCCGTGTTGGTCGACCAGTCGGTCTCGTCGAACGCCCGGCGCGCCGCGCCGATCGCGCGATCCACGTCGGCGGCGTCGGCATTGGCCGCCTCACCGAGCACCTCTTCGGTGGCCGGGTTGATGGTGGCAAAGCCGCCGGCTCCGCCCGGGGTCAGCTTGCCGTCGATAAGCAGCCGGCTTACGCCGTCAGCCAGTAGCGCCATCAGTCACTCCCGCAGCTTGGTCGCAGTCCCCCGTGAAGAAACACTGCGAAAATGGACACATGTCCGTTATCACCGGCTCGAACCCTAGCCTCAGAGTTGACGCACCCGCAACCCTCTGGCCCTGAAACCCTTATTTCCCAGGGGACTTGCCTAACAAATCCGCCTTCCGCTAGGTTGGACAGGTGTCCAGCGAATCGGTGGCGGCAGTCACATCGACGAACGCTGCCTTTCTCGACCCGGCACCCTCGGGTGCCACATCCGCTGCCCGAAACCGGCGTCAGGAGGAGACCTTCCGCAAGGTGCTGCGCGCCGGCGTCGAGATGCTGCGGGAGAAGTCCTATGCAGACCTGACCGTGCGCGCGGTCGCTGCGCGCGCCAAGGTCGCCCCGGCCACGGCCTACACCTACTTCTCTTCCAAAAACCATCTGATCGCCGAGGTGTATCTGGACCTGGTTCGTCAGGTCCCGTACTTCACCGACGTCAACGAGCCGATGCCGAGTCGGGTCAACCAGGCGCTGCGGCACCTGGCACTGGTGGTTGCCGACGAGCCCGAGGTCGCGGCGGCCTGCACCGCGGCACTGCTCAGCGGCAACAGCGACCCAGCGGTCCGCACGGTGCGCGACCGGATCGGCGCGGAGATCCACCGCCGCATCACCTCGGCGTTCGGCCCGGACGCGGATTCTCAGAAGGTCTCCGCCCTGGAGATGACCTTCTTCGGCGCTCTGGTCAACGCCGGCAGCGGCGCCTTCACCTACCACCAGATCACCGATCGGCTGGCCTACGTCGTCAGCCTGATCCTCGAATCAGGAGCTCCACGATGACTTTGCAGACGGCGCCACCGGTTCTCAACCCCTACGACTACGACTTCCACGAGGACCCGTTCCCGTACTACCGGCGGCTGCGCGACGAGGCTCCAGTGTATCACAACGAAGAGCTCAACTTCTGGGCGATCTCGCGTCACCAGGATGTGCTGCACGGGTTCCGCAACAGCGAAGCGTTGTCCAACCGGGACGGGGTATCGCTGGACCCGGTCTCTCGCGGCCCCCATGCCCAGCTGGTGATGTCGTTTCTGGCGATGGACGACCCGCAGCACCTGCGGCTTCGCACCCTGGTGTCCAGGGGCTTCACCCCACGCCGGATCCGCGAGCTCGAACCGCAGGTGGTTCGGCTGGCGCGCCAGCATCTGGACAGCGCCATCCAGCCCGGCTCCGACGGCACCTGCTCGTTCGACTTCGTCAATGATTTCGCCGGCAAACTGCCGATGGACGTCATCTCCGAGCTGATGGGTGTGCCGGAGGCCGACCGGGCCCGCATCCGGGAGCTCGCCGACGGGGTGCTGCACCGCGAGGACGGGGTGACCGATGTGCCCCAGTCCGCGATCCAGGCGTCGGTGGATCTGATGACCTACTACAACGCGATGATCGCGGACTTCAAGAAGAACCCGGCCGACAATCTGACCTCGGCACTGCTGGAGACCGAGGTCGACGGCGACCGGCTCGGCGACCAGGAGATCCTGGCGTTCTTGTTCCTGATGGTGATCGCCGGCAACGAGACCACTACCAAGCTGCTCGGCAGCTCCGTGTACTGGGGCCACCGCAACCGCGACCAGCTGACCTCGGTTTTCGCCGACCGCTCCCGGATCCCGCTGTGGGTCGAGGAGACCCTGCGCTACGACCTGTCTCTTATACACAT
>NZ_JRMM01000176.1:0-7298 GCF_000972905.1 Mycobacterium sp. UM_Kg27 | reverse complement strand
CGGCAGCGTCAGATGTGTATAAGAGACAGGCCCAGGGACCCCGGTTGGACCGGGTCGCCGAAGAAGTGCGCCTTGAAGTACCACTCGCCGGGGTTGACGTCTTTAACGCCGCGCCATTGGCCCAGGCCGGCGGCGCCTCCGGTGGGCCAGCGGCCGGTGACCCGATCGACCATCAACAGCATCGGGTCTGCCAACCGCGCTCCCGCCCCGAAGAACTCGGCGGGCTGAGTGGTCAAGTCGACCAGCGGAGCGCCGGAGGGCTGCGCCAGAGAGGCGCGTTGCGAGTCGCTGACCGGGAGACCGACCTGGTTTTGCAGCGCTTCGCGTTTGAAGTAGCCGAACACGGTGTCGAAGGTGTAGACCGGTCCCTCGTCGGCCACGATCTCCCCGTCGAAGCCGACGATGATGGTTCCCGCGGCCTTGGCGAGGCTCTTCAGCTTCACCTTGATGCGCAGTGTTCCCGTCGCCGGGGTCACCTCCCGGTGTTGAGTTCCGGTCCCGTCCAGGTTGCGGAAGAACAGGTCCGCGTCGCCGTCCAGCGGGCAGCCGACGTAGCTGGCCAGCCAGCCGCAGGGCTGCAGCGCGACCTCCATGAGCACCGCGTTGGGCATCGTCTCGTGACCGTTGGCGGCACCGTTCTCGGCGAAATACCAGGCGTCGGCGGGTACGTCGTACTCCACGACGACTTCGGCGCCGGCCTTCATCACGCCGGTCTCACCGACCAGCTCGGTGACCCGGGACATGAAGTGATACGGGGGGCCGGGCAGGCGGGCCGCCTTGCGGGGAGAGTCGAACTTCTCGAACAACGGTCCGAACGCCATGGACGGCTTGGCGATGGCACTGGCGAGCATCGCCTGGTAGTCGTAGCGGAAGCCGTTGACTTCGGCGACCGCTTTGGGCTCGACGTAGCCTTCGAGTTCCTTGGCGCCGAGGTCCATCGGCCAGCCCGGTGACAGCTTCAGGCCCATCCGCTCGCAGTGGAAGGCGGGCAGCCCGTCGACGGTGCACAGCAGGTCGGCGAACAGTGTCGGCTCGGGTCCGGCGATCACCTCGCGGACGAACACTTCGTAGACCACTTCGCGCGACTGCGGGGTGACCTGGCCCCGGCAGCGCAGCTTGTAGGTCTCGAAGGGAACCGGTTCGAAGCGCCAGCCGTCGCAGTCGAGTGTCATGCCCAGGGCGGTCATGTAGATCGCCATGGTCTGCATGGTCGCCTCATACATCAGCGTGCCCGGCATGCAGGGATCGTTCTTGAAATGGCCGGCGAAGAAGCAGTTCTCCGGCGTCACGGGCGCGACGGCCCGCAGATATCCGCGGCCCCACGGCCCACCGGTGAAGTCCAGATCCGTCACTTCGTCGACGAAGAGCATGTCGCCGGCGTGGATGCTGGGGGTGCGAGTGTGGCTGCCGGCGCGCTCGAATCCCTCGCCGAACGTACGCCAGATCTCACCGGACGCCATCGCCTCCAGGTCGGCGCGCTGCAGCGAGGTGCGCGACGTCTGGGCGGGCGTCTGCTCCATCGGTCCGCTGACGGTCTGTTCCTCAGGCCGCCACAACACCCCGCCGGATGCCGCCAGCTCCTCGTCGGTGAAGAAACCGGCCTGGCCGTTGCGCATCGACATCCGCTCGACACCGTCGATCGTGCAGTCGTAGTGGAAGAAGAACAGCCGCACATCGCCTTGCCGGGCGTGGCCGTCCACGTGGATGTCGAAGCGCAGGGTGTCGCCGATCTCGGGCAACCCACCCAGGTAGGTGACCTCGCAGCCGAGCAACCGATAGACCCGCTCGCTCTTGTTGAGCAGATCCGCGCCCATCCAGGAGATGAGCATCAGGTCGGCCTGCCCGCTTTCGATCATGATGCCGGCGGGCATCCGGCCCTGCTGGAGCCACCAGGAGTCGGCGGTGACATCGGTTTCGGTCCACAGCGTTCCGGTGCCGTGCCGAGCCGGCTCGGCGTCGATGCCCAACAGCCGATCCGCCAGCAGCAGTGGCGGTTCGGGCATCCGGACCTGGCGCGGATATTGGTCCTGCTCGGCGAAGGCCGGGCCGAAGATCTCGGAGATGTTCCCCGAGGAGTGCACGCGCAACCCGTCCTTGTCGAGCTTGAGGCCCACCGGCTCACGCTTCACCGTCGGGGTCGGGACCACCTTGTCGGCAGGTTTGACCGGCTGGATCGCCCGGCTTGCGCCGGCGGGTGCGGTGGCGGGCGTCGCGGGGGCAACGTCGGCCGCAGTCGGCTGCGGTTCCGGTAGCGCCGGTGTCGCCGCGGCGACACCCAGCGGCAGCCGGGCCAGCGACTCCGCGACCGTTGCCAAAGCCGGCGGCATCGGGAGTTGTATCGGCATGAATTGCTCCAGTTGATCAGGGGGGTTCGTTCCTGGGGCCGGGACGCGTGGGGGCAGGTGGACCGCGGGCAGGTGCGCGGGGAAGTTGAGCCGGATGGGTTTCCCGGCACCGTTGGCTGCTGCCGGCGCCGTCAAGGCCGCGGCCTCCGGCCCGGTTGCCGAGGACACCAGCGTGATGTGTTGTCGCTGGCCGGCCAGTCCGGTGAGTTCGACGGCGATGCGCCGTTGCGCGGATGTCCAGGGCTCGCCGTCGGGCCACACTCCGAGGGCTGCATAGAGCACGCCGGCGGCCACATGCAGCAGTCCCGAGGCGGCGTGCGCGTGACCCAACAACGCCGACAGGCTCACCGCACCGGGAACGGTGCCCAGGTGCAGACATTCGGCGTCGACCGGCTGATCGGGCAGCAGGGTTGCGTACACCGGGTCGCCGTCACGGCGCGCGTCGGCGGCGCGCTTGAGCACCAGGACGACGGCGGCGTCTGCGGGTGTCTGCTCATCGGGGTGCAGTTGGGCGCGCGCCGCCGCCTGATGCACGGGTTCGCAGCTGAGATCCACCGCCCCGACCACGGCCGCGTCGACCTCTCCGCGGCGTAACGCCCGCGCGGCCATCTCCAGGGCGGTGGTGCCCGAGAGCTGTTCGCGCGACACCGTGAAACTGGGCCCGCGTAAATCGAATTGGCTGTTCAGTCGGTTCGCGACGATGTTGGGCATGGCTCCCACGACCCCCGCGGCGGTCCACCCCGCAACGACATCGTCGCGAGCGGCGGCGAGCCGGCCGGGGTCGTCGAATTCATCGGCCAGCCGCCAGCGCTGGCCGAACCGGTTGACTTCGGCGTCGCAGCCCATGCCGACGACGACGCTGGTGGTGTCCGGCGGCAGGCTCTTGATCAACTCGCCGATGCCCAGGGCCGCACCGAGCAACGCCAGTTGTTGGGGCTGGGTCTGTTTGAGATCGGCCGGTGGGAAGCGGGTCTGGGTCAGATCCAGGCAGACCTCGTCCATGCGTGCGCCGCGGGCTCCCTCGGCCAGGCCGGTGGGTATCGGCTGACATGTCTTCAAGTGCTCGGCGACGGAGGCGGTTCCGTGACCGTCGCCGATCAGGAGGCTCAGGCCGACGATCGCGATCTCCTGCTCGGCCCGGGGCGCGGCGACCGGAGGAGCCGGCGTGGGACCGGGTCCCTCGACCCATTCTTCGAGCAGCAGGTGGGCGTTGTTTCCGCCGAAGCCGAAGTTGTTGACCGCGGCGCGACGCGGCCCGTCGGTGTCCCAGGGCTCGGCCTCAGTGAGCAACCGGAACGGCGAGTCGGCGATGAACGGGAGCGGATCTTCGGCGTGCAGGGTCGGGGGACGTATCCCGGCACGCATCGCGGCCAGTACTTTGATGGCTCCCGCCGCGCCGGATGCCGTGATCGAGTGGCCCAGATTGGATTTCAGTGAACCGATGGGCACGTCGGTCATGCCGGTGAAGATGCGCGCCATGCTCATCAGTTCGGTCAGGTCACCGCGCGATGTCCCGGTGGCGTGGCATTCGATGAGGGAGATGTCGCGCGGCTCGAGTCCGGCCATCTCGTAGGCCAGGCGCATCGCGCGTTCTTGGCCGTCTTGGGAGGGCACCAGAAACCCATGTCCCCGACCGTCGTTGCTCAAGCCGACGCCCCGGATGACGCCCAGAATGGAGTCGCCGTCGACGATCGCGTCGTCAAGCCGCCGCAGCACCAGGATGGCGGCGCCCTCGGCGGGGACCAGGCCGTCGGCGCCGTTGTTGAACGGTCGTGACCTCCCCGTTCGGCTCAGGGCCTGTAAGGCGGTGAAGCCGACGTGCAGCAGCAGATCACTGGCGCCGTTGATGCCGCCGGCGAACATCACGTCGGCGGTGCGGTCGTGTAGCCGATCGCAGGCCAGCTTGATGGCATACAGCGACGAGGCGCAGGCGGCGTCGAGGGCCGCGGCTCCGCCAGTCAGGCCCAATGCCTGCGCGATCAGGTGAGCCGGCAGGCCGGACATGAAGCGGTTGCGCCAGTCGACTCCGGGTTCTTCTCCCCGCCAGACTGATTCGGCGAGGTCGGTCATCTTCTTGGTCGGATAGCTCAGGTTGCCCAGGACGATCCCGGCGGAACCCGGCACCTCACCTGCCCGCCATCCCGCACTGTCCAGGGCTTGTCTGGCCGCCTCGATTCCCCACCGGTAGAGCGGGTCGAGTCCGGCCAGGTCGTCGGCGTCGAGGAACAGTCCGCGCGGATCGAAAAGGTCGTCGAACCCGCGGACGTAGCCGCCGCGGTCCGACCAGGTGTGGTCGAGTTCGGGCACGTCCGCCGGGGCGCACAGGACGCGCTCCGGGGATACCCCCCAGTAATCCGGCCCGGGTGCGCCCAATGCGTCGCGGCCGTCGTGCACCGTTGTCCAGAGCTCACCCGCGTTCAGTCCCCCGGGCAGGACACACCCCTGCCCGACGATCGCGATCGGATCAAACTTCACTTCGAATCAGCCGCCGTCGATTCAGCCGCCGTAGGGATACAACTCGAGTCGTTTGAGACTGATCACCAGCTGGTTGTCGGCGTCGACCAGGTCAAGATCGCAGACGGCACGGCTGGTCTTGGCGTCCCCACCGGTGAGCACGCATCGCAGGCCGGCACCCAGCGCGCCGGACCGGTAGCGGACGATCTCGCCCACCCGCAGCGGAAGGACATTGCGGCCGAGCAGTTCGTAGCTCCAGACCAGTGCCGCCTGCAGGCATCCGTCGACAGCGGCCGGGTCGGTCGCCCAGCCCTCCCCCGCCCAGCCCACGGACGTCAATCCGGACAGATACGCCGTCGCGGTGGTCTCGGCGCAGTCCATGCCGTCGAGCACCTGGAATGCGGCTCCGTGGAACAGTGCCCCACCGGTGTAGCAGGCTTCGCGGTCGATCCTGCGACCGTCCGACGCCGGGGCCGGGGCGCCCGGGACCACCGGTGCACCCGAACGCATCTCGAGTTTGGCCGAGTAGTACACGGTCGAGCCCTCGATGTCGGAGAGCGTCACGGTCAGCAGTTCGGGCCGATCGTCGACGGGCACGCACCGCACGATCAGGGGATTGCCGTGCCTTTCGAACTCGTAGAGCGTGACACCACGCAGCACCTTGAGGTCGAGCACCCGATCCACGTGGTGGCCGGGCCGGCATGCCTCAGCCATCCGGATGAACCATTCGAGCGCCTGCACCACGGGCAACACGACATTGCCCTGGACCCGGTGGTCGAGCAGGTAGGGCTGCTGCGTCACGTGGGCGAGCACCCGCGCGACCCTGCCTTCCGGCGGGATCGGATGCGTGGGCAGCCCTGCCAGTACGCCGTCGCCGAGAGTCACCTCGGAGCTTCCGCTCTCGCCGTCGAGGACGTCGGCGACAAACGCGCGCGCGCCGTCGGCGAGTGGGATCAGCGAGATGCCGCGGGACTCGAACATCGCCTTGAGGCCCGGGGTCACCATGCCGGAATCCCAAGGGCCCCAACCCAGTGCCCGCACCAGACAGGACGGTCCGCGCCGGGCCTGCTCCGCCAAGGCCACCTTGTTGAGGATTTCATTGGCCATGGCGTAGTCGCTTTGGCCGACGTTTCCGCTGCGCGCGGCCACCGACGAGAAGAGGCAGATCACCTTGAGCGCATCGTTGGCTGTGGCATCCAGCAGCGCGCACGCGCCGCCGACCTTGGTCTCGAAGACCCGGTCGAACCCGTCGAGGGTCTTCTTGTGCAGCGGCGCATCGGCGAGCACGCCGGCACCGTGCACCAGGCCGGTGATGGGACCGAATTCGCTTCGCACACTGTCCAGCAGCGCGCTCAGCTGCGCGGCGTCACGGACGTCGGCAGCGGCGTAGCGGACGTGGGAACCGGCCGCGGTCAGCGCGGCCAGAGTGGCCCGCACCTCGCGGTCGGCCAGGATGCGCTGCGCCTGTTGCTCCAACTGCTTGGGTGTGACCTTGAGTCCTTGCGCCGCAGCGCTGGCAAGCAGCGCCCGCTTGAGCTCCGCATCGGTGGTCAAGCCCTGGGCTTCCGGCGGTTCGTCGCTGAGTTCGGTGCGCCCGATCAACACGAACGCCGCCTGGGTCTGCTGCGCCAGGGCGATCACCGAACCGGCGGTCACCCCGCGGGCGCCACCCGAGACCACAATGACGTCTTGCCGGCCGATGCGGTGCGTGCGGGTGCTCACCTGCTGCTCGTCCGCGACGACCGTGGTTCGCCCGTGTGGACTACCGAGGCCCACTTCGAGCTCCACCCCGCCGGCTAGGACTTCGTCGGTGATCTGCTCGGCGACGACCAGCGGGGAACGATGTCCGACGGCGATATCGATCGCCTTGACCTGCGCACTGGTCCATTCCTGCGCAGCGGTTTTGGCCAGCGCACCGATCCCGCCCGACCAGGCCCGCAGGCCGGGGTCGGTGAGCAGACCGAAGGTGCCGCCGGTGTCTTGAACGGTGACGAAGACGCCACCATGTTCCGCGAATTGGGCTGCGACGGACTGCGCGTCGGCGAAGAGCACCCGGTTGACGGCAAGCGCCTCGTCACGAGTGGCGATTTGCCGCAGGCCGCCGAGATGGATGATCGCCTCGGCGTCGGCACTGGGTCGGGCCACGATCGCCGCGCGAATGCCGTGTGTGCGCAGAATTGCGGCCAGGGCCTCGGCCGTTTCAGTCAGCCCGTCCTGGACTGCCTCGGCCGTCACGATCTCGACGGTCCTGGCGGCATACAGACCGGGCATCCCCATCCCGCTCACCGGAGCGGCGGTGGCGCGTACCGCGTAGCGCGCCACCTCCGCTCCGGTTAACTCAAAAGGGGCGCGATCACCTGCCGGCAATCCGTTGGGCGCCACCAGATCCGGTGGTGGTGAACCTATCAGTGACTGCAGGTAGTCGACGATCTCCTGCAACGTCACCAACGCCGCCATCGTCGCCGTCTCCACCTCAGGCAACGACGGAACCCGATCCTG
>NZ_JRMM01000175.1:0-7382 GCF_000972905.1 Mycobacterium sp. UM_Kg27 | reverse complement strand
AGATGTGTATAAGAGACAGCCGTAAGGCGGGAACAGCGGGTAGTCGGCGGTTGGGCGGGCCGCCGCCTCACCGAGCTCCTGCTGGGCCTTGCACAGCGCCGCGATGAACGGCTTGGCCGCCTCCAGACCCTCGGCCACCACGGTCTCGGTCGGCGCCTGGGCGCCGGCCTCGATGAGCTCGATGACGTTCTCGGTGGCCTCGGCCTCGACCATCATGATCGCGACATCACCGTCTTCAAGGGTGCGCCCGGCCAGCACCATGTCGAACGCGGCGCGCTCGAGCTGCTCGACGGTGGGGAACGCCACCCAGGTGCCGTCGATCAGTGCCACCCGCGCGGCTCCGACCGGGCCGGAGAACGGCAGGCCGGCGAGCTGGGTGGAGGCCGACGCGGCGTTGATCGCCACCACGTCGTACAGGTCGTTCGGGTTCAGGCTCAGCACCGTCACCACGACCTGGACCTCGTTGCGCAGGCCGTCGACGAACGACGGGCGCAGCGGACGGTCGGTAAGACGGCAGGTCAGGATCGCGTCGGTGGACGGCCGGCCCTCGCGGCGGAAGAACGAGCCGGGAATACGCCCGGCCGCGTACATCCGCTCCTCGACGTCGACAGTGAGCGGGAAGAAGTCGAAGTGGTCCTTGGGAGCCTTGCTGGCGGTGGTCGCCGACAGCAGCATGGTTTCGTCGTCGAGGTAGGCGACGACGCTGCCGGCGGCCTGCTGGGCCAGCCGGCCGGTCTCGAAGCGGATAGTGCGCTTGCCGAAGCTGCCGTTGTCGATGACAGCGGTGGTCTCGAATACGCCTTCTTCAATTTCAATTGCAGACATAAAAGCCCGTGCGGCCTTTCCTGGTTTGTTCAGCTGTTTCGCAACGTCAGACGTGCGCCAGCCAACTACCTGGATGCGGCTACGGTCGTCGATCGAAGCGGCCGGATCTTTTAAGACGCGCTTTCAGACCCGGCTGCCACTACCGAAGACCGCCCGATGCAGGTCTGGCTGTACGTAGGGACGTGTCCCGTCGTGACGTGCCGGAGTGGCACACGCGGATGCGGGGGCCACACCGATGTCCGGGCCTGGCAGGCCCGGAACGGTCTCACTCTACATGGCAGCGGCTGACGCCGCCCCGATTCGTCAGCGACGCAGACCGAGGCGCTCGATCAGCGAGCGGTAGCGCGCCACATCGGTCGCGGTCAGGTACTTGAGCAGACGACGCCGCCGGCCGACCAGCAGCAGCAGGCCGCGGCGGGAGTGGTGGTCGTGCTTGTGCTTCTTGAGGTGCTCGGTGAGGTCGACGATCCGCTTGGTCAGCAGGGCGACCTGAGCTTCGGGCGAGCCGGTGTCCGTCTCGTGCAGACCGTAGCTGGCCAGGATCTCTTTTTTCTGCTCGGCGGTCAGCGCCACGACAAATCTCCATCAATCGGTCCCGCGAATATCAAGTCGGCGGCCACCGCGGACTGCAGCACGCCGAGGTGGGAGCCTAGCACCGCCCGGGGCAGCTCTCCCAATCGTGCCGACGGTCAGTCACCCGAGAGCAGGCCGCGGGTCTTCTCGACGTCGGTGTTCATCATCGCCACCAGATCCGCCACCGAGTCGAACTTCTCCTGGCCGCGGATCCGGCTGACGAAGTCGACGGCGACGCGCTGTCCGTACAGGTCGGCGGTCTCGTCGATCACGAACGCCTCCACGGTGCGGGCCCGCCCGGAAAATGTCGGGTTGGTGCCCACCGACACCGCTGCCCGGCAGCGCTGACCGGCGACGACGGTGCCGGGCACCTGGCCGTGTCCCAACACGGTGAACCAAGCGGCGTACACCCCGTCGGCCGGAATCGCCGCAAAGGCCGACGGTGCCACGTTGGCGGTCGGGAAGCCCAGACCGCGCCCACGACCGTCACCGCGCACCACCAGCCCCTCGACCCGGTGCGGCCGGCCCAGCGCCTCGGCTGCCGCCGCCACATCGCCGGCGTCCACACAGGACCGGATGTAGGTCGAGGAGAAGGTGACCGATTGGGCGGCCTCGGCGCGCTCGGCCACCAGCGACACCGATTCGACCCCGAACCCGAACTGCTCGCCGGCGCGGCGCAGGGTCTCGACGTTGCCGGCCGCCTTACGGCCGAAGGTGAAGTTCTCCCCCACCACCACTTCCACCACGTGCAGGTGCTCGACCAGCAGTTGGTGGATGTAGCGGTCCGGGGTGAGCTTCATGAATTCGGGCGTGAACGGAATCACCAGGAACACGTCGATGCCGAACTGCTCGACCAGCTCAGCGCGACGCGCCAGTGTGGTGAGCTGCGCCGGATGGTTGCCGGGGTAGACGACCTCCATCGGATGCGGATCGAAGGTCATCAGCACCGTCGGCACGCCGCGCGCCCGGCCGGCCTTCACCGCATGGGTGATCAGTTCCGCATGGCCGCGATGCACACCGTCGAACACGCCGATGGTGAGCACACACCTGCCCCAGTCTGTGGGGATCTCATCCTGCCCCCGCCACCGCTGCACCAGGACAGCCTAAACTGTCCGATTGTGAGCCCTTGGGAGCAGTCGGATGGGCTGAGTAGCGTCGCCCAGGACTATCTGAAAGTCATCTGGACCGCCCAGGAATGGTCACCGGACAAGGTCAGCACCAAGATGCTGGCGGAGAAGATCGGCGTGTCCGCCAGCACCGCCTCGGAGTCCATCCGCAAGCTCGCCGATGCGGGCCTGGTGGACCACGAGAAATACGGCGCGGTGACCCTGACCGATGAAGGGCGACGGGCGGCGCTCGCAATGGTGCGCCGGCACCGGCTGATCGAGACCTTTCTGGTGTGCGAGCTTGGCTACGGCTGGGACGAGGTGCACGACGAAGCCGAAGTCCTCGAGCACGCGGTGTCCGACCGGCTGATCGCGCGCATCGACGCCAAGCTGGGCTTCCCGCAGCGCGACCCGCACGGCGACCCGATCCCGGCCCCGGACGGGCAGGTGCCCACTCCCCCTGCCCGCCAACTGTGGGCGTGCGCCGACGGCGAGACCGGCACGGTGGCCCGCATCTCCGACAACGATCCGGAGATGCTGCGCTACTTCGCCCAGGTAGGCATCAGCCTCGACGCCCGGCTACGGGTGCTGGCTCGCCGCGACTTCGCCGGCATCATCTCGATAGCCCTTGACTCGCCGGCGGACTCCGATCTCGAGCAGGCCACCGTCGATCTGGGCAGCCCTGCCGCGCAAGCGATCTGGGTGGTCTGACCGCCACTTCGCGTAGCCGGCCGGCTGGCCTTCGGCCTCCGAACGGTTCGGGTCTGCTCCTGCCCGGTGCCGGAGCGGTGCCGCTGGCTCTACGATCTGCGGATGGCAAAGCTTGAGCTCTCTCGTGAACTGTCGCTGCCTCCCGACCAAGCCTGGGCCCACGCGTCGAATCTGGCCGAGTTGGGTGACTGGCTGTCGCTGCACCAGGGGTGGCGCTGCGATATCCCGGCCGAGCTCACCGCCGGAACCACGTTGATCGGGGTGGCGGGAGCAAAGGGAATGCGCAACCGAGTCACTTGGACGGTCCGCGAATTCGACCCGCCCGCACTGCTGGAGTTGACCGGCGACGGCGTGGGCGGCACCAAGTACGCGCTGACCTTGGCGATCAGCCCCGCCGCAACGGGATCGAAGTTCGTCCTGCGGATGGACCTGGGCGGCCGGCCGCTGTTCGGGCCGATCGGCGCGGCCGCCGCCCGGGCCGTCAAGGGCGACATCGAGGGATCGATCAAGCGATTCGAGCAGCTCTACAGCTGAGGCGGCAACCGGCTCATCAGAGCAGCCGAAGCGCCACTCACCACAGCATGTGCACCTGTTCGGCCCAGCCGAGTAGACCGTTCACGGCAACATTCGCGCCGTCATCGGTGCGGATCCGGCCGTGGTAGTGCCCGAAGCACTGATGGGTCCCCGGCAAGGGTGAGCGGTGATGGAACGGGGTGAACGTCAGCTCGACCTGATCGGAGTCGGGTGTGCGGATCGTCCACGGCCCGGTGTATTCGGGGTAGTGCCAGTCCAGTTCGGCGCCGATCTTGCTCAATCGGCCGTCGACGCAGAGCGCATTCTCGGTGCTTGCGGTGCCGACAGTCCACTTGCCGCCCAGCTGCAGGCCGACCGTGTGGCCGTCGGTGTGCCCGGACGCCGCACCCCAGTTCCACACGGTGTTGGCCGGCCAGCGTCCGCGCCCGTGGTCGAGCACACCCCAGCCGCCGGCGAAGTCGTAGCTGGCGTCACCGACCCGTACGACACCCGAGGCCGGCCGCGCGGTGTGTTTGGCGGTGTATTGGAATCTCTTCTCGCTCCACGGCACCACCACCGCCAGCGTCTCGTGCCCGGGCGGCAGGGCCACAAACAGGTCACCGTCCATGGGGCCGGCCGAGGTCTTGCAGGAGAACCGGATCCGCGTGCCGTCGGGCTCGGCGGTGAGGTCGATCGCGACCAGGCCACGAGCGGAGGCCGGCCCGTCGCCGAGGCTGGTGGGCAGCGTTATCCCCCACCCTCCCGGGTGCAGACAACTGCGGCTCACCTCACGCCCGGAATAGTCCAGCAGGAAGACGTTGCTCACCCCGAGGTAATCGAGGTCGGCCAGCGTGATCGCGATCAGGTGAGTGGGCGTCGTCAGGCACCAGTACTCCCACCGCTTGCTGCGGCCCCAGCCACGCAGGTTGCAACGGTGCAGCGGTGTTCGGGTCCAACCGACGGCGGCGGGGTTCAGCAATCCGGCCGCATCGCACAGATCGACAGCCTCGGTGATCTCGCGTTCCGCGGTGGCCATCGGCGGACTATAGCGTCGCCGGCCGGATGACGACCACCGACTTGGTCCGCCTTCCCGAGTCCTCCAGTAGCGCGATCACTCGGTCATCGGCATCGGTTGCCGCATAGGTTCCGTCGATGCCCGCCGGGGCCAGCGGCCGGCCGTGGCTGACGTCGAGCGCCTCGTCGACGCTCAGGTCCCGGCGCGGAAAAGTCTGCAAGCAGGCGTCATCCAGGCTGTAGCTCAGCCGTGGGCTCTCCCCCAGTTCGTCGAGGGTGCGGGCCTGATCCAGCCCGAAGCTGCCGGCCCGGGTACGTCGCAATGCGGTCAGGTGTCCGCCCACCCCCAGCTCACTGCCCACGTCACGTGCCAGTGCCCGGATGTAGGTTCCCGCTGAACAGTCCACCTCAACGTCCAGATCGACGAGCGCCTCATGGCGCCGCAGCGCCAGCAGCTCGAAGCGCTCGATACGCACCGGCCGGGCAGGCAGTTCGACAGCGCGCCCCTCCCGGACCAACTGATAGGACCGCTTGCCGGCGACCTTGATGGCGCTGACCGCCGAGGGCACTTGCGCGATGTCGCCGCGCAGGCCGGCGATCGCCGCGGCGATCTGACTGTCGGTGATATGCCCCGCCGAAATCGTCTCCAGCACCTCACCTTCGGCGTCCTCGGTCGAGGTGGTCTGTCCCAACCGGATGGTGGCGGCGTAGGACTTCTGCGACGCGGTCAACAACCCCAGAATCTTGGTAGCCCGTTCGATGCCGATCACCAGCACCCCGGTGGCCATCGGGTCCAACGTGCCGGCATGGCCGACCTTACGAGTCCCGAAGAACCTGCGACACCGCGAAACGACGTCGTGGCTGGTCATTCCGGCGGGCTTGTCAACGATCACCAGGCCGGCGGGCGGGGGCGTGCTCACAGCACAATCGCCGTCAGCACCAGACCGCCCGCCACCGACCACCGCCCGCGCAGTTCCGTCAGCGGAGGTCCGGACAGTGCTGCGGGGTCGATCAGGATGCGGGAGACGAAGCTGCCGTCGGCGTCGAAGCTGATGTGGGCATCTTCGAAGCCCAACCACCGCCTGGTCAGCGGGAACCACACCTTGTAGGTGGCTTCTTTGGCACAGAACAGGATTCGGTCCCAATGCCAGTCTCGCGGCAGCGCCGCGAGTTCGTCACGTTCGACGGGCAGGCTGACCGCTTTGAGGACGCCGTCGGGAAGCACGTCATGTGGTTCGGCATCGATACCCACCGATCGCACGTCGCCACTGCGGCCTACCACCGCGCCTCGGAAGCCCGCGCAGTGCGTCAAGCTGCCGACCACACCGTCCGGCCAGGTGGGTTCGCCCTTCTCCCCCTTGAGAATCGGGACCGGCGGTTGCCCGAGCTCTTCCAGCGCCAGCCGAGCACAGTAACGCGCGGTGATGAATTCATTGCGGCGCTTGGCAACCGAACGCGCGACCAGCGGCTCTTCCTCGGGCAGCGGAGCTAGCCCGGGCGGATCGTCGTAGCGTTCGGCCCAGGCCAGTGAACCCGCCGGCGCTCCTTCGAGCACCCCGTCCAGCAGCTTGCTCATCGCGCCTGCCGCCTGTGCAGACGTTCGGCGAACTTCGCACTGGCCTCACGCATCTCGTCGGTGATGGCGAAGTGACCGCCGAACTCGTTGAGGTAGCCGGGCGGATAGTGCGGCTCGGGCAGGATCTGGCGCAGCCACCGGTGCGGCCGGCGTCGACGCCATTCCCTGGGATAGCCCACGGAGACCTCTTCGAAGCGCACGCCGTCATAGAACGTGGTGCGCGGGATGTGCAGGTGGCCGTAGACCGAACACGCCGCGTTGTAGCGCGTGTGCCAATCGGCGGTTTCGACGGTGCCGCACCATAACGAGAACTCCGGGTAAAACAGCGCGTCGCAGGGCTGGCGCACCATCGGGAAATGGTTGACCAGCACGGTCGGGGTCATCCAGTCGAGGTCTTCGAGGCGCTTACGGGTTGCCGCCACCCGGTCGCGGCACCATGCGTCTCGGGTGCCGTAGGGCTCGGGTGAGAGCAGGAACTCGTCGGTGGCGACCACATTGTTCTGCCGCGCGATGGCTAAACCTTCGGCCTTGCTCGTCGCCCCGGCAGGCAGGAACGTGTAGTCGTAGAGCAAAAACATCGGCGCGATGATGGCGGGGCCGCCCTGCTCGGTCCAGACCGGAAAGGGGTGCTCGGGGGTGATGACGCCCATCTGGTCGCACATGTCGACCAGATAGTCGTAGCGGGATCGGCCGAACACCTGCATCGGGTCCTTGTTGGTGGTCCACAACTCGTGGTTTCCGGGGACCCAGATCACCTTCGCGAACCGCTTCCGCAGCAGGTCCAGCGCCCAGCGGATCTCGTCGGTACGCTCCGCAACGTCACCGGCGACGATCAACCAGTCGTCACCGGTGACCGGGTGCAGTGCCTCGGTGATCGGCTTGTTACCCAGGTGGCCGGTGTGCAAGTCAGAGATCGCCCACAGAGTTGGGCCATCTGCGGCCCTGCGCTCGTGGGTGGTCACGAAGGTCGAGCCTAGCGACGATCGCAAGCACGACGGAGTCGGGCGCCGCGGGTCGTCGCCATTCAGCCCAGCGACGATCGCAAGCACGACGGAGTCGGGCGC
>NZ_JRMM01000174.1:0-7753 GCF_000972905.1 Mycobacterium sp. UM_Kg27 | reverse complement strand
GATGTGTATAAGAGACAGGTCTACAGGCGTGGTTGCCCGAGCTGATGCGCTGGTCGCGGGCCAACGCCGAGATCGCCACGGCACTGCGAGTCGGCCTGGTGCGCTATGGACAGGCCGATACCTCTGCGGCCGAACGGGTCGGCTGACGTGGCCCAGCGACACGATGTGTCCGGCCGGCTGGCCGAGGGGCGTGAGGCGGTCACGCACCTGCAGACCTACGTGGCGGCCTGCCAGCGACGGGGATATCGGCATCCGGAGCTCACCGGCTACGAAGGACAGCTCGCCGACCACTACGACAGCGAAGCCGGACTGGACCTGCGAGCGCTCGATGCCGACTGTGTCGGTATGTACGCACTGGCTGACGCTGCCGACGAGGCACTGCGCGCGCAACGACAGCAACTGGTCGAGTTGGACGGTGCTTGGCGCGGTCCGGGCGCCGACGTGGCCGCGGAGTTCCTGCGCCAGCACTGTGACGCCGCGGCGCAGCTGACGGCCCGGCTGCGCGCCGTGGCCGGCGCCTGTGGCTCGCTGCGGGATGAGCTGTGGCGGTTGGTCGACGCTAAGGTCGCCGCGGTGTTGGCCGTCGATGAGCGGGCGGGCGCGTACCGGTCGTCTTGGCTGGCGGCAGCCCACGCGGTGGCCTCCGGCTCCGAGGACGAACGTGCCACCGAGGTGGTCGACAAGCAGGTGCTGCCGTACGTGGACAACGATGTCCGCGTCGAGTGGGTGGCCGCGGTCCGGTCGGCGCGGGACGGCATTGATGCGGCCTACGGCGCCGCGGTCGCGGCGGCCGAGCCTGGGCCGAGCGTGGTGTTCGCGCTGCCGGGGGACCTGGGACCGGTGGGTCAGCCCGCCGCGGCGGAGCCCGTTGTGCCGTTTTCGGTTGCGCCGATGCCGAGTCTTGCGGAGGTTCCGCCGGCGCAGCCTGCCGCGGTGGCGCCGGGCCCGCCGGGGCCGGCAGTGGGCGACCCGGCGCCCGCCGGACCGCTCGATGCCCTGCCGGGTGATCTTGGCTCGCTTGGAGTGCCCGGCCTGCCCGGCGACCTGGGGTTGCCGTCGACGGGACTACCGGGCGGCGCGGGTGGTGGGCTCGGCGGCCTCGCGGGCCTGGGCGGGCTGATCCCGCGGCTTATCGATGCGCTCGGCGATCCCGGCGCCGGCCAGGCGCTCGACGAGCCGTTCGATGAACACGCCCGGGGCGACCCTGAACCCGAAGACCCCGCGGGCCCCACCGATTCCGAGGACGCCGGCGACTCCGAACCGGCAGGCCAGACCGCCGGTGCGGCTGAGGAACCCGAGCCGGCCGAACTGTCGGAAGACATCGGTCCGCGGCCGGGAGCCGAGGAAACCGCGGACACCGAAGACGCCGACCAGCCCGGCGAGGCGGACGACCCCCCCGGGCCGGCCGCTGATGTCGCGCCGAAGACCCCCTGTGAGACCGCCGCCGAAGAGTTGCCGCAGGTAGGGGAGTGATCCGAGCACTCACATCATGATGCGGTTAAGAACGCATCATGATGCGCATCGGAGTACGATGCTGAACGTGAGGACAACCGTGGTCATCGACAGCGACGTCGCTGCCGAGATCGAGCGGCTTCGGCGGCAGGGGCTGGGGATCAGCGAGGCGCTGAACCTGCTCGCCCGCCGCGGTATCGCCGCATCGGCCAGCGCCCCCGGGTCTCGATATCGTCATCGCTCCACGCCGATCGGCCTGAAGGTCGATGTCACCAACGTGGCGCAGGTGCTGGACCTGCTCGATGATGACCGGTGAGCCGCGATGCTCCTAGACGCGAACCTCCTGATGTACGCGGTCGACGCCGATAGCAAACACAATCCCGTGGCCGCGGCGTGGCTGGAAGAAACGCTGAACGGCGCCAACCGGGTCGGCCTGCCATGGCAGACCATCGGCGCGTTTCTGCGTATCGTCACTCATCCCAGGGTGACTGCCAACCCCTTGACCGGGCCCCAAGCGTGGGATTACATCGCGGACTGGTTAGCGGTCCCGGTGGTGTGGATCCCGCCCGCGACCGAAACCACCGCACAGGCATACGCCACTATCTGCGCTCAGATCGAAGTCACCGGCAACCTGGTACCGGACGCGCAGCTTGCCGCCCTCGCCATCGAGCACGGCGTCGAACTGGCCTCCGCCGACACCGATTTTCAGCGATTCCCCGGTTTGCGCTGGATCAACCCGCTGGCATAAGGCCAAGCACCCGGCGCGTCGTTCAGCCCTGCGCGGTTCCCCAGGACTGCAGCGTCGAGACGATCCTGGCTGCCGCCTCCAGTTCTTCCAGAGACAGTTCGTGGGTCGGCGTACGCCACTCGGCGAGGACTGCCAGCCTGCCCTCGACGAAGTTCTGCTTGGACTGGCCGCGCTGGATCTTGCCGCTCGAGGTGGTCGGCAGCGATACGTGGTGCACCAAGACCACGGCGTCGGCCGCGATCCCGTGATGGGTTGCGACCGCCAGTCGAATCGCCTCGATGATCGCATCGAGGTCGGCCTCAGCGGCCTGCGCACTGTCCACCTCGTGGATGATGACCAACTGTCCGACCCCGTTGGGCGGCGCGTCGGTGGCGAAGGCCGCTCCGCGGCCCGAGACCAGCACCGGACTGCACTGCTGCACGGTGAATTCGATGTCGTTGGGGTAGTAGTTGTGACCGTCGATGGTGATCAGGTCCTTGCAGCGTCCGGTCGTGAAAATCTCACCGGCACACAGGAAACCGAGATCTCCGGTGCGCAAGAACGGTCCGCGGGCCTGGTCGGCCGGTTCGGCCAGCCTGGCTCCGAACGTCGCCGCCGTTTCCTCCTGCCTATTCCAATAGCCCTGCGCCACATTGGGTCCGGCGACCCAGATCTCACCGATCTCGTCGGGTCCGCAGAGGCGGCGGGTCACTGGATCGACGATGGCGATGTCGGTCTGCCGGGGCTGACCGCAGCCCACGAACGTCGCGGCGGCGAGGTCCTCCGGTGCCACGTCGACGATGCGGTCCTGTTCCAGCGCGACCCGATCGAGGTAGCGCACCCCGGGTACTCCGGCGGGCGATCCGGACGCCACACACAGGGTGGCCTCGGCCAATCCGTACACCGGATAGCACGACGAGAGCTGGAAACCCGCCGGCGCGAAGGCGTCGGCGAACGCCGCCAGTGAGGTGGCGCGCACCGACTCGGCTCCGTTCATGGCGACTGTCATGCAGGAAAGGTCCAGCGCGGCACGCTCTTCGGGAGTGCTCGTCTCCACGCACCGGTCGTAGGCGAAGTTCGGCGCGGCGGTGATCACGCCCCGATGGGCGGACACCAGTTCCAGCCAGCGCATCGGGCGCTTGATGAACGCGGTCGGTGACATCAGCGCCGTGCTGGCCCCGACGTAGATCATGGACAGGATGCCGCCGATCAGGCCCAGGTCGTGGTGCGGTGGCAGCCAGAACACGCCCCTGGCGTTCTCGTCGCCGTTCCACGACTGGCGGATGGCATCGCAGTTGTGCAGGATGTTGCCGTGGCTCAGCAGCACGCCCTTGGGGGAGCGAGTCGATCCGGAGGTGTACTGGATGGCAGCTGGCGAGTCGATGTTGAGGTCCGGCGTCACCCAGGTGTCAGGGTCGGCGCCTGCATCGGTGAAGAACCACTGCTCGGGTTCCCCTGGAATCCCGGCGACCGCGGCTCGGGTT
This sequence comes from Mycobacterium sp. UM_Kg27, assembly GCF_000972905.1. Taxonomy (NCBI): domain Bacteria; kingdom Bacillati; phylum Actinomycetota; class Actinomycetes; order Mycobacteriales; family Mycobacteriaceae; genus Mycobacterium; species Mycobacterium sp. UM_Kg27. The sequence goes on along the minus strand of NZ_JRMM01000174.1, from coordinate 4,090 downwards.
TCCTCGCTCTTCTCGCTGGCGGTGAGCGCGAACTTCGCGGCCGCGTCGGGGACGACGACCTGCAGGCGCGGCGCCAGTTTCTGATGGACCGGCACCGCCACGGCGCCGGCGTAGAGGCAGCCGAAAAACCCGGCGATGAAGTCCAGGCCCGGCCGCACCAGCACCAGGACCCGCTCGCCGGCGACGTCGTAGCGTTGCAGGTTCGCCGCGATCGCGCGTGCGCGGCGGTCCAGCTCACGAAACGTCAGCTCGCTGCGGCCTTCGTCGTCGCCGTTGTAGGAGAAGCTGAACGCGACCTTGTCACCGAACCGGTCTGCTTGGCGTTGCAGCAGCTCAAACAGGGTTTGGGCGATGGGCGTTGTCACGGTCGGCGTGAAGTCCATAGGCCCATCTTGGCCTGCGGAGTGTCCTGGGCCACATCCGGCCCATCGTCGGCCTGCGGTGCGCTGGCTCAGGACGGCAGTAGGGCGCGGAGCTCCTCGACGTAGCGCAGCGCTTCGTCGGGCCCGGTGGCCAGCGGGCCCACCAGCAGCGTGGTCACGCCGGCCTCGGCGTAGGCGGCGAGTCGTTCGGCCACCAGGCCGCGCGGCCCGACCAGCGAGGTGTGGCGCACCAGCTCGTCGGGCACGGCGGCGATCGCCTCGGCCTTGCGTCCGGACAGATACAGCTCCTGGATGCGATCGGCGGCGGCCCCAAAGCCGTACCGGGTGGCCAGGTTGTGGTAGAAATTGCGGCCTTTGGCGCCCATTCCGCCGATGTACAAGGCCAGTTGCGGTTTCACCCAAGCCAGCCGGTCCTCGACGTCGTCGCCGATGGCCAGCGACGCCCCCACGATGACATCCAGCGGACCCAGCGCCGGATCACGTTTTGCGGCGCCGGCTTTCAAGGACTCGCCCCACACTTCGCCGGACCGTTCCGGGTAGAAGAACACCGGCTGCCAACCGTCGGCGATCTCGGCGGTCAGTGCGACGTTCTTGGGCCCCAGCGCAGCGATCGAGATCGGAATCCGCGCCCGCACCGGGTGATTGATCAACTTCAATGACTTGCCCAGCCCGGTTCCGCGGTCCGCCGGAAGGGGTAGCTGGTAGTGCTCTCCGTCGTAGCTGAGTCGTTCGCGACGCCACACCGTCCGGCAGATCTCCACCACCTCGCGGGTACGTCCCAGTGGGGCGTCGAACGGTACGCCGTGGAAGCCCTCCACCACCTGCGGCCCCGAGGTGCCCAGGCCCAGGGCGAACCGGCCGTCGGATACGTAGTCCAAGCCGGCGGCTGTCATTGCCAACAAGGCGGGCGTTCGGGTGTAGATCGGCAGGACCCCGGTGAGGAGTTCGACTCGGGAAGTCTTGGCCGCCAGGTAGCCCAGCTGGCTGATGGCGTCGAACGAGTAGGCCTCCGCGACGGCGATCACGTCGATCCCGGCTTGCTCCAGCTCGATGACCCGCTCCACCGCTTCCTTGAAGCCGCCCGCGTAGGCCAGCTGTACACCGATCCGCACTTATCAGACATACCACGGCAGTCAAAACGCGGTATCGGCACAGTGGGGTGGTGCCGGCCGCACCGACTACAACCGCGGCGCAGGACCCCGGCCACCGAACGCTCGGCGGCTGGTTGGGCGCCCGAGTACGACACCTCACGGCCGCCGGGTCACTGGCGGGCCCCGACGACCGTGTCGCTGGCGGGGTCGCTTCTATCACATAAGCCGGTCCATTTGTGGAGCGGAGATGTATCCAGGAAAGGACGACTGTTCACTCTCAGGTAAAAAATATGCCGGACCACGAGAGATTGAAAAGTTAACGCCTGTAAGCTTTGGAAACACGTGAAAAATATTTGACGAAGATGCTTGTGTCTTAAGTTTCTCACGGATAGTGTTCCGTAACACATCAGTAAGTAAGTGTGAATTCAGGAACAACACGGCAGCGTCACGGCTTCGCAAGGGCGCCTGCCGAGGGCGGCACCTCACAAAAGGAGATGGCTGTGCAGCAAACTCTTCGCCCCTACGTCACCGCCGGCATTGCGATCGTGGGCTCCGGCCTGATCGCAGCCACCCCGGTGGCAACCCCGTTGGCGAGTGTCCCCACGATCCGAGATGTTCAGCTCACCAGTGCACTAGGCGATCTTTGGGCGCCGTGGATCGACCAGTACAACATCGCGGCCCAGAACGCCACGGTGCTTGCCAACAACTTCAACGTCGCTCCGAATGTGGCGTTCCAGCAGTTCATCGCCAACCAGTTCGCGTTCTTTCAGGAGATCCTCAACGACCCGTCGAAGATCCCCGACGTGGTCAACGAGATGCAGGAGCACCTGCGCGCGGTGAGCAATGGCTACACCCTGCTCAATGTCGCCGCGGATGACCCGATCGCAGCTACCACGATTCTGCATACCCTCAGTGGTGGTGCCGACTTGTCCACCTTCACCCTCGGCCACTCGCTGCTCTTCGGGCTTCTTCCTCAACTGTTGCCGGCCTTCTTGCCTCCCGGTACCGACGTCGAACCGATAAACGCGATCATCAACTTCATCTCCTCACCGATGAGCGCCATGATCATGGGCATGATCGGGCCGGGGCTAAGCCCCTGGGTCGCGCTGATGAACAGCATCAACGACGGCGACGGCCTGAACGAGATCCTGGCCAACATGACCGGCGCCTTCTTCAACGGCGCCACCCTCAACCTCGATTTCGTGATACCGCTGCTCGGGGATGCGGTACCGCCGGGCACCATCTCTCATCTGGATTTCGCGCTGGGCGGGCTCCTTACCCCCGGCTCGGTGGCCAACGCCGCATACACGACCTATGACGCCTCCGGAAACATCGTTTCCGAGGTGCCAGCGGTCGGCGGTTCGATCTTCAACAGCGTCGGCCTCGCTATCGACGCTTCGAGCTTATTGGGGTCACCGCTCACGCTCACCGTTGAAAGCCATGGGGTGGGCCCGATCGGCGCCATCATGGGCTGGCAGCAGGCCATCGCCGGTTTGCTGGGCGGGGCTGCCTGGAACTGGGACGGCAAGAACCCTGGCCAACCGCCCGTGGAGCCGCCGCTGTCCGGATTCTCTTTCCCCGTCGTCCCCTCTGACTTCTTCGATGACGGCGGCGCCGGCTCCAGCGTGGGGGACACGTTCGATTGGACGTCCCTGATGGACGCCCTGGCCGGCCTGGGCGCTTAGGCCGACACAGCCAGCATGTCGCACGACCCAACTGACAAGTCACAACCGCTCAACAGGACTGTTCACAGGAGAGGTGTTCGAAAATGAATCGTCGTCACAGCAGCAGTCAGCGTGGCACTCAGCCGGAGGTGCGCTCGCGGCGCCGCAACCGGGTAGCCGGCGCCAGCAGCGCCGTCGCCGCGTTCCTGGCTTTCGGCATGGCGCCGTTGGCGTCGGCGCCCCCGGCGCAGGCCGACCTCGATGATCTGTTCAACTTCGATTGGCTCTCCGACATGTTCCCCCAGTCGGATGCCTCGCCGGCGGACTTCAGCTTCAACTTCGAACCCATGCCCGCGGCAGACTTCGGCACGGACCTGTTCACCAACTTGTTCTACAACCCGCTCCACATGGTGATGGAGTTCTGGATCAATAACCCGTTGGGCGAGTTGGTCAACGGTGCCATCAACGACTTCTCCGGGTTGTACCTGATCGGTGATGGTGCCGACGGAACAGCTCTCAATCCCGATGGCGGTGACGGTGGCTTGTGGTTCGGCGACGGTGGCGCCGGCTGGAGCAGCGACGCGGCCGGTGTTGCCGGCGGTAACGGCGGTAGCGCCCTCGGCTGGATCGGCAACGGCGGTGACGGTGGGGCCGGCGGCGCCGGCGCGGCGGGCGGCGACGGTGGCGCCGGTGGCTGGTTCATGGGCCTTGGTGGTGACGGTGGCGCCGGCGGCGACGCCATCACTGCCGGCTTCAGCGGCGGTGCCGGTGGTGACGGCGGTGCCGCGGTGGCCTGGTTCTTCGGCACGGGCGGTAACGGCGGTGCCGGCGGTGACGGCGCTAATGGCGCGGCCGGCACATTCGCCAACGGCGGCAGCGGCAACGGCGGCAGCGGCGGCGCCGCAGCCGCCGTTGCCGCTGCCGCCGTTGGCGAATGTGCCGGCCGCGCCAT